>NZ_RIBZ01000845.1:0-20530 GCF_003721215.1 Streptomyces botrytidirepellens | reverse complement strand
GGCCGCGCACGGGCGGCACAAGCGGGCGAAGCAGGCCGCGCGCGAACCGGGTCCGGCCCCGCGGCGGGAGCGGGCCCCCGGCCGCAAGCCGCGCAGGCTGGGGCGGGTGCTGCTCCTGCTGATACTGCTGGGCCTGGCGGCGGCGGTGCTGTACGCGATGATGTTCATGCCGCGTACCGAGGACACCGGTGGCCAGGACCGTACGGGGTCGGCGGGCGCGGGGAGTCCGGCGCCCACCAGCGCCCACGACCCGGCGTCACCGTCGTCCGAGGAGAACGGCGAGAGCGGCGACGGCTCGTCGGACCCGGGTTCCGACGAACCCCAGTCCACCGAACCGGCCGGTCTCGCGAAGGGCTTCGCGGTCCGCAAGGACCCCAAGGGCTTCAGCGTCGCCGTCCACGAGGGCTGGACCCGGCGCGGCGAGAACGCGCGCGGCCAGATCCGGTACATCGGCGGCGACATCGAGCTGGTGATCGTGGCCGGGCGGGACAAGGTGTCCGAGTTCGGCGCCGACCCGATGGCGTACCAGCAGAACCGGGAGGCCGAATTGGCCGCCTTCCGCGACTCGGCGTGGGCGTCGTCCTCGGGGCTGAAGCGGATCGACGTCGGGAAGACGGCGATGGCGGAGGGACAGTTCAGCTGGCGGGACACCAGCGGCCGCAGCGTGTACGCGCGCAACCTGGCCATGCTGATCGGCGGCCGCTACCACGTGGTCCTGGCGATAGGCCCGGCCGACGAGCGCCGCGCGGTGAACCGCCACTTCGAGCAGGCGACGGCCACGTACAGCACCACGGGCTGACACGCGCTAACGGACCGCACCCCCGAACCGCTCCCGCAGCCGGTACTTCAGCACCTTCCGCAGCGTCTCGTTGCGCGGCAGCGCGTCCACCACCTCCACCCGCTCCGGCACCTTGTGCACCGACAGCCCCGCGCCCCGCAGATAGGACCCGACGCCCTCCACCGTCAGCGGCGCCGCCCCCACCGGCTGCTCCACCACGGCGCACACCACCTCCCCGCGCTCCGAGTCCGGCAGCCCGATCACCGCCACGTCGCCCACATCCGGGTGGCGGTACAGCAGCTGCTCGATCTCCTTCGCGGAAATGTTCTCGCCCTTACGGATGATGATGTCCTTGGCACGTCCCGTGAGCACGAGATGACCGCTTGCTGTCAGATGGCCGAGATCGCCGGTGCGGAAGAAGCCGTTGGCGTCGAATGCCTCCCGGGTCTGTGCCTCGTCCAGATATCCGGTGCACACCGCCTCGCCCCGCAGCCGCACCTCCCCGTCCACGACGCGGATCTCCATCTCCGCGGGCGGGCGCCCCTCCGTCGTCGCCAGCAGTTCGTCCCCGTCGTCCGGCGACCCCATGGTGATCATGGGAACCTCGGTCATCCCGTAGCCGTGCGTCAGTTGGCACCCCAGTTCCCGCACCACCTCGTAGTACAGCTCGGGCGGCTTGGGGGCGCCGCCCCCGGCCAGCAGCCGCAGCGTCGGGATGAGCCGGTGCGCGGGATCCTTGCGCTGCTCCGCCAGGAACATGGAGTAGAAGGCGGTGCTGCCGCCCGCGACCGTCACCCCGTGCCGCCGGTACGCGGCCAGCGAGTCCGGCAGCGCGAAGTGCTCCAGCAGCACGGCGGGGAAGCCGTACAGCAGCAGCATCACCGTGTAGTCGGGCCCGGCGACATGGGCGTACGGGAAGGCCATCGACCCGATGTCGTCCGGTCTCAGCCGCAGCGCGTGGGCGAGACACGACCCGGCGGCGATGAGGCTGCGGTCGGTGTGCAGCACCCCCTTGGGGTCGGAGGTGGTGCCCGAGGTCCAGTAGATCCAGCGGACGGCGGTCCCGTCGGTGGGCGGCGGCGGCAGCTTCGCCGCCTTCGGGTCGGCGACCGGGAGCGCGTCGTACGCCTCGAAGACGCGCGGCGGCTGCGGCAGCCGGGCGGCCAGCCGGTGCGCCATCGCCGTGTGGTCGAAGCCGCGCCAGGTCCCGGGGACGGCGAAGAAGCGCGCGCCCGAGGCCCGGAGCGCGTACCCCACCTCGCGGTCGCGGTAGTACGGGATGAGCGGGGTCTGTACGGCGCCCAGCCGGGCCAGCGCCATGGTCAGCACGACCGTCTCCAGTCGGGTGGGCAGCTGCCAGGCGACCCGGCTGCCGGGGCCCACCCCCATCGCGTACAGCCCGGCCGCCGTGCGCTCCGCGCGGGTGCGCAGCGCCCGGAACGTCAGCCTCCGGTCGTGCCGTCCGCTGGCGGCGGCCTGGATCAGCGCGGGGGCGTCCGGGGTGAGCGCGGCGCGCCGCTCCAGCAGCTCCCACAGCGTCGCCGATGCGCCGAGGGCGTGTGCGGTGTCGGTCGTCCCGGCTGTGGTGTCGGTCATCCCGGCCTCCCGTGACCATGAATCTGACGGTTAGTCAGATAATGCGGGAAGCGTAAGGCCGTCCGTCTTGTCGGTCCAGGGGGTGCGGATTAGCCTTCCCCTGCCGCCTGATCTGACGTGACATCAGAAGAGGGAGGAACGGCCGCCGATGGATCTCGCCTTCACGCAGGACGAGGAGGACTTCCGGCACGGACTGCGCGCCTGGCTCGCGGACGTCCTCCCCACCCTGCCCGACCGCCCCGACCCCGCCGACTGGCCCGCCCGCCGCGCCTACGACTGCGGCTGGCAGCGCATGCTGTACGACGCCGGGTACGCCGGACTGCACTGGCCCGAGGACGCCGGAGGCCGGGGCGCCACCCCCACCCAGCACCTGATCTTCCTGGAGGAGACCGAACGCGCGGGCGCGCCCTACGTCGGCGCCAACTTCGTCGGACTGCTGCACGCGGGCCCCACCATCGCCGCCGAGGGCACCCCCGCCCAGCGGGCCCGCTGGCTGCCGCCGATCCTCCGCGGCGACCAGGTCTGGTGCCAGGGCTTCTCCGAACCCGACGCCGGATCCGACCTGGCCTCCTTGCGCACCCGGGCCGTACGGGACGGCGACAGCTACGTCGTCAGCGGCAGCAAGATCTGGACCTCGCACGCCGAGGTCGCCGACTGGTGCGAACTCCTGGTGCGCACCACCCCCGTGGGCCCCGAGACGCCGAAGCACCGGGGCATCACCTGGCTCGCCCTGCCCATGGACGCGCCCGGCGTGACCGTACGGCCGCTGCGCACCCTCGCCGGGACCGCCGAGTTCGCCGAGGTCTTCCTCGACGAGGTGCGGGTGCCCGTCGACCACCGGATCGGCGCCGAGAACGACGGCTGGCGGGTGACCATGGTGACCCTCTCCTTCGAACGCGGCACGGCCTTCGTCGGCGAGGTCATCGCCTGCCGCCGCGTACTGGAGGCCCTCGCCCGCACCGCCAAGGCCAACGGGCGGTGGGACGACCCCGTGCTGCGGCGGCGGCTCGGGCGGCTCGCCGCCGCCTGCGCGGCGCTGTGGCGGCTCACCCAGTGGAACGTGAGCGAAGCGCAGCGCACCGGCGGGGTGCCGGGCGTCGGCGGCTCGGTCTTCAAGCTCCGCTTCTCGGAGGTGCGGCAGGAGCTGTATGACGCCGCCGCCGAGGTGCTGGGCCCGGACGCGCTGGACGCCGGGCACGAGTGGGTCGCGGACCGGCTGTCGTCCCTCTCGTACACCATCGCCGCCGGAACGTCGCAGATCCAGCGGAACATCGTCGCCGAGCGCATCCTCGGCCTGCCGAAGGGGCGGTGACCCGGACCCATGGACTTCCAGCTCGACGACGACCAGCGGGCGCTGCGGGACGGGGTGCGCGACCTGCTGGAACGGCGCTTCCCCCGCACCCGGTTACGGACGGTGGTGGACGGTCACGGCGATACGGCGCCGCTGGACCGTGCCCTGTGGCGGGAACTCGGCACGGCCGGATTCTTCGCGCTGCGGCTGCCCGAGGCGGCGGGCGGGGTCGGGCTCGGACTGCCGGAAGCGGTGCTGGCCATGGAGGAGGCGGGCCGGGCGCTGCTCCCGGGGCCGCTGGTCGCCACCCAGCTCGCGGCGGGCCTGGGACTTGCGCACGCCGCGGCGAACGCGGTTGAGGGTGCGGCCGAAGGCGCGGCCGTGGTCGCCGCGCTGGACCTCGGGCCCGGGGCGGACCGGCTGGTGGAGCACCTGGCCTCGGCCGACGCCGTGCTGGTGCTGAGCGGCGAGGACGCCGAGGTGCTTCCGGCCGCCGCGCTCGCGGACCCGGCACGGCCGATACGTTCCGTCGACCCGGCCACGCCGCTGCACCGGGTGCACCCGACCTTTCAAGCCTTCGAGGCCTTCGAGGCCGGGGCGGGCGCCGGGGCCGTGGGGGCCGCCGCCCGGCTGCGCCGCGAGGCGACCCTGCTGACCGCGGCCCAACAGCTCGGCAGTGCCTCCCGTACGGTCCGGATGGCGGTCGACCACGCCACGGCGCGCACGCAGTTCGGCCGCCCGATCGGCGCCTTCCAGGCCGTACAGCATCTGTGCGCACGGATGCTCGTACGCACCGAATCAGCCAGAAGTGTGGTGTACGCCGCCGCGGTCACAGAAGAGGCGAGCGACATCGCCGCCGCCAAACTGCTCGCCGACGAGGCGGCCGTCCACAACGCCCGCGACTGCCTTCAGGTGCACGGTGGAATGGGGTTCACCTGGGAAGCCGATGTCCATCTGCACCTCAAGCGGGCCTGGGTGCGCGCCGGTCAGTGGCAGACGGCGGCCGCGGCCGAGGAGGAACTCGCCGCCGAACTCCTGTTGACCGGTGAAACAGGTTTGTAACCGGGCTCCATGGATACGCCTGAATTGTTGGGATGTCGCATTCTCTGGGGAGATCCCCGGAGGCTTTGAGGTGACCGAGCGTTGATATCGGGTTGTTTCCTAGGCGTGACTCGTCACAGGGGGGAGTCGGGCTCCGGCTCGGGTACTCTCCGTTGGGTGCGAGCGGTTTTGGGGTGCAACGAACCCGGCGTGGCCCGTGGGGCGACTCCGGGCACGCCGATGTGCCCCGCTCGCACGGGGCGCGCTCCGATCTTGCCTCGCTGTTCGAGTCCTCGGGGCGTGCGTCGCACAGTATGCCCCACGCATACTCCTTGGCGCTGGAATATGACCGAAGCGCTTGTTGGGGTGACTGTACGTCAACCATGCTCTCTCACAAGGGGGTACCTCCCAGCGGCAGCTGGGGGAGCGTCACGTTCCGTGACCTCTTCGAGGACCTCTTGGAGGTATGAGGCGATGTGTCCGCCAGTTCGGATGGTGTGAGCGGTGCAGGTGCTTCAGATGCAGATGGAGGTCCGACCCGACCCCGCGGAGGTGAGCCGTGCCCGTCGGTGGGCGCGTTCGCGGCTCGCCGGGTCCGGTATCGGAGCCGACGAGCCGCTCGCCGAGACATTGATCCTGCTCATCTCCGAGCTGGTCACCAACGCCGTGGTGCACACCGGCTGTCCCGCCGTGCTGCGCATGCGCTTCCCCGCGCAGACCGGTGGCGACGGTTCCGCTGCGCCCTCCGCGGAGAAGGGGCCCGAGCTGGGCACGGTCCGGGTCGAGGTCGCGGACGCCAGTGCCCGCGCACCGCGCCAGCGCCGCGCCGACGAGGAGGCCACCAACGGCCGCGGACTGGAGCTCGTCGACGGTCTCGCGGACCGCTGGGGCTGGCAGCCCGAGGGCGCGGGCAAGCGCATCTGGTGCGAAATCGACCGCGGTCGGCGCGAGGAGTGCGCGGACGGCGCGGAGCGCGTCGAGCACGGCGATCACGGGGCGCGTGAGAAGCCTCTTCTGACGGGACATGGCGCCTCCCGCGCGCCCTCGCATCTGGGGCGGACCTCACAAAGTCCAGACCAGGTGTTGACGTGACGTGGCCGAGTGATCACTCTAGGATCAGCGATTCGTCGCGAGGGGACGCCGAGGTCCATGTGGTCCCCGTGAACCGTGTGTTCACGGGGCCGTACCTTGGCGAGTGCGGGTCGCGGCCCGGCGCCTGATCAGGGCTCGGCGCCGGAGCCGGGTGGCGGTGCGCGATGCCGTGCTCGGGGTGTGCATGAGCGCACCGCCGCCCGATAGACCCGTCCCGCCCGTCCCCTCGCGTCCGCGCATCTGTAGCGTCGCGAGCGTTCTTTGCGGTGCCGGTGTCAGAGGATCGCCACCGGCGCGACCGGGGCACCGGTCCCGCCGGTGAACGGCTCCGGCGTGGCCGACAGCAGAAAGGCGTAGCGCCCCTCGTCGGCGCAGACCGCCGACAGCTCCTCCAGATTCCAGTTCTGGCCCTGCATCATGCCCATTTCGACCAGGTCGAGGGCATGGACGGGCAGCCACAAGTTCTCGATCTCCGGTGGGACGATCTCGAAGGTGAGCGTGTCGTTGGCGACCGCCGCCACGTCGCGGGCGTGGAACCACTCGGGGGTGCGCAGCGACAGGCCCGGCGACGGAAACGCGTACGCCTCCCGCTCGCCCGCGAGATACCGCTGGATCTGACCGGTCCGTACGAGCACGATGTCGCCGGGCCGGACCGGGGCCTGAGCCAGTTCCTCGGCGGCGGCGAGGTCTTCGGGGGTGACGACGTGCCCCTCGGGCAGCCGGTCCGCGCCCCGGGCGCGCGCGACGTCGAGCAGCACCCCGCGCGAGACGATGTGCCGCGCCGTGTCGATGCCGCTGAAGGCCGCGCGGCCCTGAGCGGTGACGGAGGCGGCGGGGCGGCCGTTGTAGAGCCTGCCGGAGTGCGAGACATGGGCCAGCCCGTCCCAGTGGGTACCCGCCTGAAGCCCCATCGTCACGGCGTCGTCGCTGGTGGCGACCGTACCCGGGCCGAACATCTCGGCGTTCACGGCGACCATGGTGTGCAGCGGGTTGACCCTTCCCGGGACCATCCCGGTCTGGATGCCGTCCTGCCGCAGCGGAACCGCGAGCGGGACGCGGCGGCCGGTGCGCACCGTCGCGGCGGCGTCCCGGACCACCGCGTCGGTGATCAGGTTGAGGGTGCCGATCTCGTCGTCGGCGCCCCAGCGCCCCCAGTTGTTGACGCGCTGGGCGATGTCGTGGAACTCGGGCGGCAGCGACATGGCGCCTCCTTCGGTCGGTTCCGTTCCAGGGCTTGTACTCGGGGCGGGTCTGCTCAAAAATCTAACGGTCCGTCAGAAACTGCGGGAGGGGACGCGACGTGGGCAACTTCTTGGACGGCAAGGTGGTCGCCGTCACCGGGGCCGGGCGCGGCATCGGACGAGCCGTGGCCCTCGCCTGCGCGGCCGAGGGCGCGAAGGTCGTCGTCAACGACTACGGCGTCTCGATCGAGGGCGGCGCTCCCACCAGCGAGATCGCCGAAGCGGCGGTCAAGGAGATCGTGGCGGCGGGCGGAGAGGCGGTCGCGGTCGCCGACGACGTCTCCACCATGGCCGGGGGCCAACGGATCGTGGACACCGCCGTCGAACGGTACGGACGGCTCGACGGCGTCGTGTGCGTGGCCGGAATCCTGCGCGAACGGATGCTGTTCAACATGACCGAGGAGGAGTGGGACCCGGTCGTCGCCACCCACCTCAAGGGCACCTTCACCGTCTTCCGCGCCGCGTCCGCCGTGATGCGGCGGCAGCGCTCCGGCACCCTGATCGGCTTCACCAGCGGCAACCACCAGGGCAGCGTCGCGCAGGCCAACTACGCCTCGGCCAAGGGCGGCATCATTTCGCTGGTCCGCAGCGCGGCGCTCGGCCTGCACAAATACGGCGTCACCGCGAACTGCGTCGCCCCGGTCGCCCGCACCCGCATGTCCGCCAACGTGCCGATGGAACTGAAGGAGATCGGCGAACCGGAGGACGTCGCGGCTCTGGTCGTCTACCTGCTGAGCGAACGGGCCCGCGAGGAGAAGATCACCGGGCAGGTCTACACGATCGCGGGCCCCAAGATCGCGGTCTGGGCCCAGCCGAGGGAACTGCGCGCCGGATACGCCGAGGGCGCCTGGACCCCGGAGAAGATCGCCGACTTCCTGCCCGGCACGGTCGGCACCGACCCCATGCCGCTGCTGGCCCAGCTCGAAGCCATGGCCCAGGCCGCCGCCGCCCAGCAGCGCCCCAACGCGTAAGGGGAGAAGCCGTGGACTTCGCCTTCGGGCCCGGGGACGAACGCTTCCGCGACGAGGCGCGCGCCTGGCTCGACGCGCATCCGACCGGCCGCTCCACCGACCCCGCGCACACCGCGCACACCGCCGATGTCGCCGCGCAGCGCGCCTGGGAACGCGAACTGGGCGGCGGCGGCTGGATCGGGCTCGGCTGGGACCGGACCCACGGGACCTACGGAAACCGGGCCGCCACCCTCACCCAACAGGTCGTCTGGGCCGAGGAATACGCCCGCGCCGGAGCCCCCGCCCGGCTCGGCCACATCGGCGAGAACCTCCTCGCCCCCACCCTGCTCGAACACGGCGACCCCGCCCAGCGCGCCCGCTTCCTGCCGCCCATCGCCCGCGGCGAGGAACTGTGGTGCCAGGGCTACAGCGAACCCGACGCGGGCTCGGACCTCGCCGGAGTGCGCACCCGCGCCGTCCGCGACCCGGGCGACGGAACGTACCGCGTCACCGGCCAGAAGATCTGGACCTCCCACGCCCGCGAAGCCGACTGGTGCTTCGTCCTGGCCCGCACCGAGGAGGGATCACAACGCCACCACGGGCTGTCCTTCCTGCTGGTGCCGATGGACCAGCCGGGACGCATCGAGGTCCGGCCGATCCGGCAGCTCACCGGCACCGCGGAGTTCAACGAGGTGTTCTTCGACGGGGCCCTCGCCCACCCCGACCACCTCGTCGGCGGCCCGGGCCGCGGCTGGAGCGTGGCCATGAGCCTGCTCGCCGTGGAACGCGGAGTCTCCACCCTGGTCCAGCAGATCGGCTTCGTCCAGGAACTCGACCGCGTCATACGACAGGCCCTGGAAACCGGCGCCGCCCGCGAACCCGTACTGTGCGACCGGCTGATCCGGCAGTGGGCCGAGCTGAAGGTCATGCGCTGGAACGCCCTGCGCACGCTGGGCGCCGCCGGGAACCCCGCTTCCGGGGGCCCTACCCCCACCCCCTCCCCTCCCACCCCCTCCGCTCCCCGTCGGTCCGTTCCGCACGACGCCGGGGCGCCCAGTGTGGCCAAGCTGCTGTGGGGCGGCTGGCATCGGCGGCTGGGCGAGCTGGCCGTGCAGGTGCGGGGCGCCGCGGCCGCGCTCGGCCCGGTGCGCTGGACCGAGGGCCGGCCGTATGAACTCGACGCCGCGCAGCGCCTGTTCCTCTTCTCCCGCGCCGACACCATCTACGGCGGCTCGGACGAGATCCAGCGCAACATCATCGCCGAGCGCGTACTCAACCTCCCCAAGGAGGCCCGATGAAGACGTACGGGCACTGGATCGGCGGCTCCTGGCGGGCGCCCGGAGCCGGGCATTACGCGGTCGTCAATCCGGCCACCGAGGAGACCGTCGGCCGGGCGCCGGAGGCCGACGACGCCGACGTCGATGCCGCGGTGCGGGCCGCGCGGGCCGCGTACGACGGCTGGTCGCGCACCGCCCCCCGGGAGCGCGCCGCCGTACTCGACCGCGCGGCCGACCTGCTGGCCGAGCGCGCCCCCGACCTGGTGCCCCTCGTCCAGGCCGAGACCGGTGCGACCCTGCGGGTCACCGCGGCCCTCCAAGTGCCCCCCGCGGCCGACCGCTTCCGCCGCTACGCGCGCGGCGCGATGGAACCGGACACCGTCCCGCTCGCCCCGCTGCCGGTCGCCGCCAGCCCGCTGGCGCCCGGCGGGCTGATCGGCGCGGCGGCGGTCCGCCGTCCGGTGGGTGTCGTCGCGTGCATCACCTCCTATAACTTTCCCCTCGCCAATCTCGCGGGCAAGGTCGCCCCGGCGCTCGCCATGGGCAATACGGTCGTCGCCAAACCGGCCCCGCAGGACCCGCTGGCCTGTCTCGAGCTCGGCCCGCTGCTGACCGAGGCCGGGCTCCCGGACGGTGTCTTCAATGTCGTCACCGGCTCGCGCGCGGCCGCGGGCGAGGCGCTCGTCGCGCACCCCGGTGTCGACATGGTCAGCTTCACCGGATCCACCGCCGTGGGGAAGAAGATCGCCGAATCCGCAGGCCACTCGATGAAGCGCACCCTGATGGAACTGGGGGGCAAGGGCGCGGCCATCGTCCTTGGGGACGCCGACAAGCGAGTGATCGCGTCGGCGGTCGGGGCGGTCGGTTCGACCTTCTCCTTCCACAGCGGGCAGATCTGCACGGCGCCGACTCGGGTGCTCGTCCATCGATCGCTGTACGAGCGGGTGGTCGCCGCACTCACAGATTACGCAAAGTCACTGACCGTGGGGGACCCTGTGGATAACTCCACGATCGTGGGTCCGCTGATCTCCGCAGCCCAGCGCGACCGGGTCGAGGCGTACCTCGCCGGGGCCCGTGAGCAGGGCGCCCGCCTCGTCACCGGCGGTGAACGCCCGCCCGTCGCGTCCGGGTTCTATGTCGCGCCGACCCTCGTCGCCGACGCCGACCCCGGCATGACCGTGGCCCGCGAGGAGCTGTTCGGCCCGGTCGTCGTGGCCCTGCCCTTCGACGACGAGGACGAGGCGGTGCGGATCGCCAACGGCACCTCGTACGGCCTCTACGACTACGTCTTCAGCGCCGACGCGGGCCGCGCCTGGGCGCTGGCCGCCCGGCTGCGCAGCGGGAACGTCGGCATCAACACGGTCCAGCGCCACCCCGAGACGCCGTTCGGCGGCTTCAAGCACAGCGGTGTCGGCCGCGACGGCGGCTCGTTCGGGCTGCACGCGTACAGCGAACTCCAGTCGGTGGTCTGGGCCTCCTGAGGGCCCCAGAGGTGGGGGAGGAGCGGGTATGAGAGGCGTTGTGTTCGACGGCAAGGGGCCTCGGGTGGTCGACGACCTGGAGGTTCGCGAACCGGGCCCGGGGGAGGTGCTGGTGGCCGTGGCCGCCGCCGGGCTGTGCCACAGCGATCTGTCCGTCATCGACGGCACCATTCCGTTTCCCGTGCCGGTGGTGCTCGGCCACGAGGGCGCGGGCGTGGTCGAGTCGGTGGGGCCCGGCGTCACCCATGTCGCCCCCGGGGACCACGTCGCCCTCTCCACCCTCGCCAACTGCGGCGCCTGCGCCGACTGCGACCGCGGCCGCCCCACCATGTGCCGCGCCGCGATCGGCAGGCCGGGCCGCCCGTTCCACCGCGAGAACGGTGAGAGGCTGTTCAACTTCGCCTCCAACTCGGCGTTCGCACAGCGCACGCTGGTCACGGCCGTCCAGGCGGTGAAGATCCCGGACGAGATCCCGCTCACCTCCGCCGCCCTCATCGGCTGCGGAGTGCTCACGGGCGTCGGCGCCGTCCTCAACCGGGCCCGGGTGGAACACGGCGAGTCGGTCGTCGTCATCGGCACCGGCGGCATCGGGCTCAATGTCCTCCAGGGGGCCCGGCTCGCCGGGGCGACCACCGTCGTCGCCGTCGACAACAACCCGGCCAAGGAGCCGCTGGCCCGGCGCTTCGGCGCCACCCACTTCGCCGCCACGCCCGACGCCGTACGGGAGATCCTGCCCACCGGCGCCGACCACGCCTTCGAATGCGTCGGCTCCACCCGGCTCATCCGGCAAGCCGTCGACCTCCTCGACCGGCACGGTCAGGCGGTGCTGCTCGGGGTCCCGCCCGCGGACGCCGAGGCGGCCTTCCGGGTCTCCACCCTCTATCTGGACAAGTCCATCCTCGGCTGCCGCTACGGCTCCGCGCGTCCGCAGCGCGACATCGCCCGGTACGCGGAGCTGTACCGGCAGGGCCGGTTGCTGCTGGACGAACTCGTCACCCGCGTCTACCCGGTGGAGGAATTCGCCACGGCCGTGGACGACGCGCGCGGCGGGCGGGTGGCGCGGGCCGTGCTCACGTTCTGAGCGTTCTCAGCGTTCTGAGGGTTCCGATCGTTCCGGACGGCACCACCCTCGCCCGCGGAGGCCCGGAAGGTGCGCCGGTACGCGGTGGGGGAGACCCCGAGCGCCGCCTGCACGTGCTGCCGCATCGACGCGGGTGTGCCGAAGCCCGCGTCCCGCGCCACCTGGTCCACCGACAGGTCCGTGTCCTCCAGCAGATGCCTGGCCCGCTCCACCCGCTGCTGCGTCAGCCACTGGCCGGGGCTGACGCCGACCTCCTCGCGGAAGCGGCGGGTGAAGGTGCGGACGCTCATCGCCTCCTGGGCGGCCAGTTCGCGCAGCGTGAGGGGACGGTCGAGGCGGCCGAGCGCCCAGGCGCGGGCCGAGGTGGTGGTGGCCTGCTGCGGCTCGGGCACCGGGCGGCGGATGTACTGGGCCTGGCCGCCGTCGCGGTGCGGTGGCACCAGGCTCCGCCGGGCGACCTCGTTGGCGACGGCGGTGCCGTGGTCGCGCCGTACGACGTGCAGACACAGGTCGAGGCCCGAGGCGACTCCGGCGGAGGTGAGGACGTCGCCGTCGTCCACGAACAGCACGTCCGGATCGACCGCGATGGACGGGAAGAGCCGCTGGAAGTGGCCGGCGCTGCTCCAGTGGGTGGTGGCGGGGCGGCCGTCGAGCAGCCCGGCCGCGGCGAGGACGTACGAGGCGGTGCAGATGGACACCCAGCGGACGCCGGGCCGGGCGTGGGCGAGGGCGGCGGCAAGCGGCGCGGTCAGCCGGCCCTCCGCGAAGACCGGTCCGAGTTCGTACGAGGCGGGCACCACGATGGTGTCCGCCTCGGCGAGGGCTTCCGGGCCCCGCTCGACCATGATCGGGAAGTCGGCATCGGTGGAGACCGGACCGGGCTCGGGGGTGCAGGTCACCACCTCGTACAGCGGCAGGCGTGCGGCGGAGCGGGCCTTGCCGAAGATCCGGTACGGGATGCCCAGTTCGAAGGGGATCACGCCGGGCAGGGCGAGCACGACGACGCGGTGGAGCTTCGCGGTCTTCTCGGGCTGGGGCATGGGTCGGGCCTCCCGTCGCGGCGGTGTGGCCCGATCCTAGCGAATGCTGTCCCACGGGCCACTCGTTCGTGGGGAGCCGCCGCCCGATGCTGGTCCGGTGACGCAGACAATCAGATCTCGCCGGGCCCCCGCCCCCGGACAGGGCGGGCAGCCGACCCGCAGGGCCCCCATACGCCGTCCCCACCGGGCGTGGCTGGTCGCCGCCGTCACCTTCATGACGATCACCATGGCGGCCGGATTCGCCTCCCTGCCCGGGCTGCTGGTCGACCCGCTCCATGAGGAGTTCGGCTGGTCGCGCGGCACCATCGGCTTCGCCGTGTCCGTCAACCTCGCGCTGTACGGGCTCACCGCGCCGTTCGCCGCCGCCCTGATGGACCGCTTCGGCGTCCGTCAGGTCGTCGCCGCCGCGCTGACGGTCATCGCCCTCGGCGGCGGCCTCACGGTCTTCATGACGTCCCCCTGGCAGCTCATCCTGTGCTGGGGCGTGCTCGTCGGCCTCGGCAGCGGGGCCATGGCGCTCGCCTTCGCCGCGACCGTCACCAACCGGTGGTTCGTCGCGCGGCGCGGTCTGGTCACCGGCATCCTCACCGCGGGCGGCGCGTCCGGTCAGCTCGTCTTCCTGCCGCTGCTCTCCTGGCTCGTGGAGCGGCAGCACGACTGGCGTCCCGCCGCCATGACCGTCACGGTCGCGGCCCTCGCCGTCGTGCCGTGCGTGGTGCTGCTGCTGCGCGACCACCCGTCCGACGTCGGGCTCACCGCGTACGGGGCCGACGGCCCGCCCGCCCCCAAGCCCGCCCCGCAGCGGGGCGCCGCCCGGCGCGCGGTGACGGCTCTCGCGTCGGCCTCGCGGACCGGTACGTTCTGGCTGCTCGCCGGGACGTTCGCGGTCTGCGGCGCCTCGACGAACGGCCTGGTCAAGACCCACTTCGTGCCCGCCGCGCACGACCACGGCATGCCGGTGACGGCGGCCGCGAGCCTGCTCGCGGTGATCGGCGTCTTCGACATCGTGGGGACGGTCGCCTCCGGCTGGTTCACCGACCGCTTCGACGCGCGGCGGCTGCTGGCCGTGTACTACGCGCTGCGCGGGCTGTCCCTGATGGTCCTGCCACTGCTGCTGAACGACGCGGTGCACCCGCCGATGATCTTCTTCATCGTCTTCTACGGGCTCGACTGGGTGGCCACGGTGCCGCCGACGATCGCGCTGTGCCGGGAGTGGTACGGGGAGGACAGCGCCATCGTGTTCGGGTGGGTGCTGGCGTCGCACCAGGTGGGCGCGGGGCTCGTGGCGTTCGTCGGAGGGATGGCGCGGGACGCGTTCGGCAGTTACGACCTGGTCTGGTACGGGGCGGGCGGGCTGTGCGCGGTGGCGGCCCTGATGGCGTTGATGATCCGGCGCGGTGCCGCTACCGCCCCGGTGCCAGGCGTGTGAACGCGCCGCGGTGGAAGAGGAGAGGACCGTCGGCCGCCGCCTCTTCGTCGGTGTCCAGGGCGCACACCCGGCCCACTACCACCAGGTGGTCGCCGCCGGTGTGGACCGTGTGGACGGTGCAGTCGATCCAGGCCGCGGCGCCCGTGAGGCGGGGTGAGCCGGTGACCGGGCACGGGGTATGGGGGACACCGGCGAACTTGTCCGGGCGGTCGGCGGAGCTGATCGCGAAGGACCGGCACAGCTCGGCCTGGGCCGCGCCCAGGATGCTGACGCAGAAGACGCCGCTCCGGGCGATCCGGGGCCAGGTCGTGGACGTACGGGCGACCATGAAGGCGATCAGCGGCGGGTCGAGGGACAGCGAGGTGAACGACTGGCAGGCGAAGCCGGTCGGCCCCGCCTCGTCGGTGGTCGCGACCACGGTGACGCCGCTCGCGAAGTGGCCCAGGACCCGGCGGAACTCCGCCGGGTTCAGGGGCGGGCGCTCATCCTCCTGTACGGCGCGCAGCGCGCGGCGCGCGCTGGGCGGAGGCGGTGGCCCGGCGGTGGTGGGCGAGCCGGCCGAGCGCAGATAGCGGACGGCGGTGGCGGCCATTCCGGCGTGTCCCATCATGGTTCCGAATCTCCTCGTCGCGGTGCTGGTGCTGCGGTTGCTGCGGTCCTGCGGTGGTGCGGTGTGGTCAGCGGCCCCGGTACACCGGGGGGCGGCGTTCGACGAAGGCCCGTACGCCCTCGTGCGCGTCGGCCGTGGTCATGTTGGTCTCCTGGGCGGCGGCCTCGGCGGCGAAGGCGGCGGCCCGGCCGGACTCCAGCGAGGCGTTGACCAGCGCTTTGGTGGCTGCGAGGGCGCGGGTGGGGCCCGCGGCGAGGCGTTCGGCCCAGGCGCGGGCGGTCCCCGCGAGGTCGCCGTCCGGTACGACGCGGTTGACCAGCCCGAGCCGTTCGGCCTCGGCGGCGGGCAGCGCGTCGCCGAAGAACAGCAGCTCCTTCGCCCGCTGGGGGCCGACCAGCCGGGGGAGCAGGTAGGCGCCGCCGCCGTCGGGGACGAGACCGCGGCGTACGAAGACCTCGGTGAAGGTGGCCGATTCGGCGGCCAGGACCAGATCGCAGGCGAGCGCGAGATGGGCGCCGAGCCCGGCGGCGGTGCCGTTGACCGCGGCGATGACGGGTTTCTCGCAGTCGAGCACGGCGGTGATGAGCCGCTGCGCCCCGCCGCGGATCAGCCGTGCGACGTCGCCGGCGACGCGCTCGGCCGGGGCGGACGGGGCGCCGCGCAGGTCGGCGCC
Organism: Streptomyces botrytidirepellens; assembly: GCF_003721215.1. NCBI lineage: Bacteria > Bacillati > Actinomycetota > Actinomycetes > Kitasatosporales > Streptomycetaceae > Streptomyces > Streptomyces botrytidirepellens. The sequence continues at coordinate 4,950 of NZ_RIBZ01000845.1, read as the reverse complement.
CGCGCAGAAGCCCCTGCCGGTGGCGGTGAGCACGACGGCCCGCACGGCCGGGTCTGCGGAGGCCTGATCGAGCCGGAGGATCAGGCGTTCGCGCTGGTCAGGGGTGAGGGCGTTGAGGGCGGACGGGCGGTCGAGGGTGATCCAGGCGACCCCGTTGTCAGTGGCGTGCCGTACAACGGAGTCGAGCACTTCTTCGGGGGAGGGAGACGTCATGGGGAGGCTCCTCAGGCTGTGGGCGCGGTGTCGGCCGCGGGGCGGCGCGCGACGCGTGCGCTACGTGCGCTCAGCGGCAGATCGCCAGCGCGTCGAGGGCCACCGCGCCTTGGCCGCGGGGCAGCACCATCAGGGGGTTGACGTCGAGTTCGGCGAGCTGGTCGCCGAGTTCCAGGGCCATGCGCTGCACCCGCAGCACGACCTCGACCAGGGCGTCCACATCGGACGGGGGCGCGCCGCGGACGCCGTCGAGGAGGGCGTGGCCGCGCAGTTCGGCGAGCATGGCGCGGGCCTGGTCCTCGCCGAACGGGGGGACGCGGACCGCGGTGTCGCGCAGCACCTCGACGAGCACGCCGCCGATGCCGACGGTCACGGTGGGCCCGAAGAGGCTGTCGTGGGTGACGCCGACGACCATTTCGACGCCGCGCTCGACCATCTGGCACACCAGGACGCCGTCCAGTTCGACGCCTTCGTAGCGGGCGATGTCGGTGAGTTCGCGATAGGTGTCGCGGACCTGGCTGGCGGAGGTCAGGCCCAGCCGGACCAGGCCGAGTTCGGTCTTGTGGGCGAGCTGCGGCGCGGAGGCCTTCATGACGACCGGGTAGCCGACGAGTCCGGCGGCGCGCACGGCCGCGGCGGCGCTGGTGACGAGCTGTTCGCGCGGCACCCGTATGCCGTAGGCGCGCAGCAGCTGCTTGGCGGCGTGTTCGCTCAGGCGCTGGCCGGGGCGCAGCAGTCCGCTCGCCTTGCGCATCGACGGGGAGGGGGTGCGCGGGGCGTCGTCGAAGGGGGAGCGGTAGGAGGCGGTGAAGCGGTGGTGGCCGAGATAGGCGCGGACGGCGGTGATGCAGTTGCCGACGGTGCGGAAGGTGGCCACGCGGGAGGATCCGAGCAGGGTGGTGCGGTAGGCGTCCTCGGTGCCGACGGGCGATCCCCACACCACGCAGACGAGCTTGTCGGTGCGTTCCGCGGCGTCGACCAGGTCTTGTGCGAGCTTGTCGCTCATCGGCGGGAAGGGGCCGGTGATGGGACAGATCAGCACGCCCACGGCCGGGTCGGCGAGGATCGCGTCGATGATCTTCGGGCCGCGCCAGTCGCCGACGGGGTGGCCGCCGTTGTCGACCGGGTTGGCGACGGTGAGGTCGCCGGGTATCCACTGGTGGAGTTCGGCCTGTTTCTCGGCGGAGAGGGTGGGCATCGGGAGCCCGGCCGCGGTGGCGAGGTCGGCGACATGGGCGCCGGTGCCCCCGGAGATCGAATACACCACGACGCCCTCGGCGCGCGGGGGCCGGGCGCGGGCGAGCAGCGCGGCCGTGTCCTGGAGTTCGTCCAGGCCGTCCACCCGGATCACGCCGAACTGGCGCATGGCCGCGTCCACGACCGCGTCCGCGCCGGTCAGTTTGCCGGTGTGGGAGGCGGCGGTGCGGGCGCCGGTCTCGGTGCGGCCGACCTTGACGGCGACGACGGGCACCTTGGCGCGGGCGGCCCGGTCGGCGGCGAGGAGGAAGCCGCGGCCGTCCTTGAGCCCCTCCGCGTACAGGGCGATGGCGCCGACCTCGGGCCGGGTGGCGAAGTACGAGAGGAAGTCGGCGCTCTCCAGGTCGGCCTCGTTGCCGGTGGGCGCCCAGTGGCTGAGCCGGATGCCCAGTTCCTGGAGGGTGTAGACGGGGCGTCCCTGGTGGCCTGACTGGGTGATGAGGGCGATGGCGGGCCCTTCGAGGTCGTCGCGGAACTCCTCGAAGGCGTTGAGGTTGGTGTTGGGGCCCAGCAGCCGCAGCCCGGCGCGGCGGGCCGCGGCGGCCAGCCGGGCCTGGGCGGCGGCGCCCTCGGCGCCGGTCTCGGCGAAGCCGGAGGCGAAGACGACGGCGAACTTGACCTTGACCTGGGCCAGTTCCTCGATGACCGGGAGGGGGTCGCGGACGAGGAGGACGGCGAGGTCGACGGGTTCGGGCAGTTCGGCGACGGACGGGACGCACGGGAGGCCGAAGACGGCCGGACGGGAGGGGTGGACGGGGTGCAGCCGGGCGCCGACGCGTTCGGCCCAGGCGAGGAGCTGCCGGGTGATGCCGGTGCCGGGACGGCCTTCGGTGTCGGAGGCGCCGATGAGGGCCACCGACCGGGGGCGGAAGAAGCGGTCCAGGTCGGGGACCTCGGAGTGCAGCGGGCGGCCGCTGACGTCCAGGTCCTCGGCGTCGTCGAGGGCCGAGGCGCGCTGGTGGACCTGGACGGCGGGGCCGGGTGCCCGCCCGCAGGCGACGGCGCGGGCGTGACGGGAGTTGGTGGTGAGGGTGCCGTGAGTCGATCCAAGCATTGGGTATCCGCCACTCCTGCTCGTTGGCCAATAACCAGGTAACTGACGCCCAGTCACATTACTGAGTAGTCAGGCTACAGAGCTGACGGGCTGTCAGGAATGCTCGGTGCGCGGCGAACACGCAGGGTGACGGCGCGGCCGTTACCGGCGGTACGGCACGACGGCAACAAGAGGGTGCCCGCCCGGCGGCGTGCTCACGCCGCCGCGCGGGCGGCGAAATCAAGCCGTCGTGCGGGACACCGTCGACGCGATCTTCTTCGCGTCCAGGGCCAGCTCGCGCAGCATGCCGCTGATCGGGTTCGTATAGCCCGTGAAGTACAGGCCCGGCGCGGTGGGCAGGGTGCGCCTGCCGTGGGTGAGCGGATGCCCGCGGCCGTCCAGCACGCCCAGGTGTCCGACCAGGTCCTCCAGTCCGCGCCGGTAGCCGGTCGCCGCGATCACCGCCTCGGGGCCGATGCGTGAGCCGTCGGCCAGCACCACCTTGTCCTGGTCCAGCGACTCGACCGCGGCGACCACCTCCACCCGCCCCGTGCGCACCGCGTCGACCAGCCCCACGTCCTGTACCGGGATCGCGCCCTGCCGCACCCGGGTGTAGAGCCCCGCCTCCGGCCACGGCAGCCCCTGTGCGGTCAGGTCCGGCATGCTCAGCCGGCACATCAGCCGCGCCGCCCGGTCCACCGCGCCCCGCGGCAGCCGCCGCACCAGGATGCCGGTGCGCTGTGCGGGCCAGCCCGCCGTCGAGCGGCGCAGGATGTGCGGCGCGGTACGGACCGCCAGCCGCACCCGCGCCGCGCCGCCCTCGACCAGGTCGACCGCGATCTCCGCGCCCGTGTTGCCGACCCCGACCACCAGCACGTCCCGGCCCTCGTACGGCCGGGCGTTGCGGTAGCGGTGGGCGTGCAGCAGCTCGCCGGTGTAGGTGTCCCGGCCCGGCCAGTCCGGCAGCCGCGGCGTGTGGTTGTAGCCGGTCGCGACCACCGCCACCGGCGAGGTCAGCTCCCGCCCGCCCCCGGCCCGCAGCACCCAGCCGGTGTCGTCGTCGGCCCGGTCGATGCGGGTCACCTCCACGCCCGTGACGATCTCCAGCCGGTGGTGCTCCGCGTACCGCTCCAGGTAGCGCACCACGTCGTCCCGGGCGACCCAGCGCCCGAACGCGCGCGGCATCGGCAGGCCGGGCAGCGCGGAGAGGCGGCGCGTGGTGTGCAGACGCAGCCGGTCGTAGTGGCCGCGCCAGGAGGCGGCGACCGTGTCGGACTTCTCCAGGACCACGGCGTGGATGCCGCGTGCGCGCAGCGCGGCGGCGGTGGCGAGCCCGCCCGGGCCGCCGCCGATCACGTAGACGGGTGAAGGGGATCTCGCGGGGAGACTGTCGGCCATGGGGGGAGCGTAGTCCCGGCTGCTTGACGGGTTTCGGTCAAAGGAATTCCGAATCGGTTGCGGATCGGCCACGGGGGCGGGGCGCCCGTCCCCGTGGCCGCCCGTCGCTGTGGCCGCCCGTCGCTGTGTCCACCCGCCCCCTGTTCCTACCCGCCCCTTGTGCCCGTCCGCCCCGGCGCCGGAAACTGATGTGCCGTCAGAAACGGCGGCCGGAAGGAGTGCGCGCATGAGCGGCCCCGACACCTCCGGCGCCCCCGCGGCGCCCCGCTTCGACCTGCCCGAACCCGACCCCTTCAGCCGCCCCTACTGGGACGCCGCCGCCCGCGGCAGCCTGCTGATCCGCCGCTGCGCCTCCTGCGGCCGGGCCCACCACTACCCCCGCGAGTTCTGCCCGCACTGCTGGAGCGAGGACGTCACCTGGGAGGAGGCGAGCGGCGCCGCCACCCTCTACACCTGGTCCGAGGTGCACCGTAACGACCTCCCGCCCTTCGGCGCCCAGGTCCCGTACACCGCCGCCGTGGTGGATCTCGCCGAGGGGCCGCGGATGATGACCCGGATCGTCGACCACCCCGCCGACGGGCTGCGGGCCGGGATGCCGCTGCGCGTCACCTTCCGCGTACTCGGGGAGGGCGCCCCGGCCGTTCCGGTGTTCCGGCCGTGCTCCGGCGGCCCGTCTGAATGATCAGGCCGAATTCTCATCTGGCGGCAAAGAAAATCGATGATCAATCTTGAACAAACGCTCGACCGGATGCCTAGACTGACCGTCTAACTTCCGCCTTTTACCGAGGACTTACTCTTCCGAGCCAGACCCAAGGCGCCCGGCGGCTGTTGCCCGCTCGACCCACCGGCCGCGAGGAATCGATGACTCCGATACATCCCGACCAGCGTGAGCGGTCGCGTGCCCGCAGGTGGAACTCGCCCGCCAGGCGGGCCCTCCTCGGCCTCCTGGTGGCGGCCCCCGTACTCGGCATCGCCGGGTGGACGGCGGCGGCAGCCGCGCCCGAGGCGGCGAGACCCGCGGTGGCCGGGTGCGCGGTGGCGGCCGGGGC
>NZ_RIBZ01000842.1:0-20376 GCF_003721215.1 Streptomyces botrytidirepellens | reverse complement strand
GGCCGCGGCGAGCCGTTCGCGCTGCATCGCGGCCAGGCGGGCGCGGAGCGCCTCGCGGGTGCCGGGGGCCGCGTCGTGGGCGGTGATCGAGGCGCGGTACAGCGCGGCGGCGCGGGCGGCGGCCACGTTGGCGGTCTGGGCGCCGCGCTGGGCGGAGAGGTCCTGGAGGAGGGCCTGGACGACGTCCCAGGGCGGGATCTCCTGGCCGTCGAGACAGGCACGAAGCCCGTCGGGGTCGCGCTGCGCGAAAACCGCGTACCAGCCCTTGTCCGAGTCGATCCGCCGTGTCAGCGCACGCAGATAGCTCGCGAACTCCTCGATCGCCGCCGGGAGTTGTCTGCCCGCCATCGCCACCCCCGCATTCGACACCCCGCATGTTACGGACCTCGTTACCGGCACGCTACGGGCACATTTCGGGATTCGCACACGACCGGCACGGTTGCAGCGGGTTCCTGCGGGGATTTTACGGTGGCGGCCGGGACAGTGCCCGGCCGCCACCGTGACGCGACGCCGCGGGTCAGTCCGCGGGCCGGACCACCATCGCCGCGCCGCCGCCGCGCCGCTTGGTCTCGGCCGCGGCCAGCCACCGGCCGTCGGCGAGCCGCTGGACGCCGGTCGCGGCCCCGATCTCGGGGTTCTGCTTGAAGGCGTGGCCCAGCGCCTCCAGCCGGGCCCGCTCCGGGCTGTTCCACAGTCCGGGCTCCAGCTCCGTCTGGGCGGCGTTGCGCTGGCTGGCGCGCGGTGCGGCGATCGCGTCGACCAGCGGCATGCCCCGGTCGAGGTGGTTCAGCAGGGTCTGGAGCACGGTGGTGATGATCGTGGCGCCACCCGGTGAGCCGAGCGCCAGCACCGGCTTGTGGCCGTCGAGCACGATGGTCGGCGACATGGACGAGCGCGGCCGCTTCCCGGGGCCGGGCAGGTTCGGGTCGTGGACGGCGGGGTCGGCGGGCGCGAAGGAGAAGTCGGTCAGCTCGTTGTTGAGCAGGAAGCCCCGGCCGGGGACGGTGATGCCGCTGCCGCCGGTCTGCTCGATGGTGAGGGTGTACGCGACGACGTTGCCCCACTTGTCGGCGGTCGTCAGGTGCGTGGTGCTCTGCCCCTCGTACGTGGTCGGGGCGGCGTGTCCGCGGGTGTCGCAGGAGCCGGGGGCGCCCGGGTTCGTGGGGTCGCCGGGGGCGAGCGGGCTCTTCAGCACCTTGTCGGGCTTGATGAGGCAGGCCCGGGAGTCGGCGTACCGCTGGGAGGTGAGCGCCTTGGTCGGTACGTCCTCGGCGGCCGGGTCGCCGACCCAGCGGCCGCGGTCGGCGAACGCGATCCGGCCGGCCTCGATGTAGCGGTGCAGGTAGTCGCGCTCGCTGAGCTTGGTGAGGTCGGTGCGCTCCAGGATGTTGAGCGCCTCGGCGACGCTGGTGCCGCCGGAGGACGAGGGCGCCATGCCGTACACGTCCAGCCCGCGGTAGGAGGTGCGGGTCGGGGCCTGCCGTTTCGTCGCGTACGCCCGCAGGTCCTCGGCCCGCAGATCGCCGGGGTGCACGGTGCGCTGCGCCTTGGGGTCGACGGGGGGCTTGCGCACCGTGGAGACGATGTCGCGGCCCAACTCGCCCTTGTAGATCGCGCCGACGCCCTTCTCGGCGAGCAGGGCGTAGGTGCGGGCGAGGTCCGGGTTGCGGAGGGTCGAGCCGACGGCCGGGAGCTTTCCGCCGGGCAGGAACAGCTCGGCGGAGGCCGGGAAGTCCTTGAAGCGGTCCTCGTTGTCGGCGGTCTGCTCGCGGAAGGTCTTGTCGACGGTGAAGCCGTCGCGGGCCAGCCGTTCGGCGGGCTTCAGCACCTGGGCGAGCGACCGGGTGCCCCAGGTGCGGAGCGCGTCGCTCCAGGTGGCCGGGGTGCCGGGGGTGCCGACGCTGAGCCCGCTGGTGACGGCGTCGTCGAACGGCAGCGGCTTGCCGTTGTCATCCAGGAAGAGGTCCTTGTTCGCGCTGAGCGGGGCGGTCTCGCGGCCGTCGAGGGTCGAGACGGTGTGCCGCTTGGCGTTGTAGTAGACGAGGTATCCGCCGCCGCCGACGCCCGCCGAGTACGGCTCGGTGACCCCGAGCGCGGCCGCCGTCGCCACCGCCGCGTCCACCGCGTTGCCACCGCGCCGCAGCACGTCGATCCCGGCCGCCGAGGCGTCCGGGTCCACGCTGGAGACCGCGCCGCCGTAGCCGGTGGCGACCGGTGTCTTGGCGGGGGTCCCGTGGCCCTGCGCGGCGGTGTCCGCACCGGCCGGGGCGACGCCGAGCACGGCGACCATCCCGGCCGCGGCGGCGAGCGCGGGCAGCGCGCGCCGTGCGGCTCGCGCCGTGGTTCTGGTTGCTGCGGCTGGTCGTGCGGCGTGCCCCATCCGGACCTCCAAGCGGACGACAGAGAGAGCGGAGCCTACCGGCGACGCTCATGCTCACGACAGGGGGCGAGTGACCCTTGAGTGCCCCATAGAGATTCGCTCGAACACCACTCGGATGGCGGCTACGATGCGCGGCCATGACTGACACCGTGCAGGACCTGATCGCTTCCGGAGCGGCCCTGATCGTGGGACTGGCGCTCGGCTGGGCCGTGCACTCGGCGGCCGGACGCCGGGGGCGCGCCCGCGAGCAGCGCTTCTTCGGCCTGCCGGACGGCTCGGAATGCGTCCTGGTCACCCACCGGGACAGCACCTCGGCACACTGGTCCATCCCGCGCCATGACGCCCTCGCGCTGCTCGGCCTCGCCTCCGTCGTGGAGAACTGCGGGGCGCACGCCGAGGTGGCCCCGCACGACACGGGGCTCCAGGGCTTCGGCGCGCGCACCGAGTTCTGCGTCGGCGACCCGACCGCGCACCGCCGGCTGTCCGCGCACATGACGAATCTGCTGCCGGGCGTGACCGTGACCCAGGCCGACGAGTCCGGCGGCGAGCGCGGCACCTTCACCATCGGCGGCACCGAGTACCGGCCGGAGCCCGGCGCGCTGGAGCACGTGCTGGTGGCGCGGCTGACGGCGGGCGAAGGCGGCCGTCCCGTCTTCCTGGCCGCCGGGCAGCGCCCGGTCACGCACCGGGCCGCCGTACGCCACCTGGTGCGCAACCGCGCCAAGCTGGCCCGCAAGTACGGGGCGCAGGGCTCGTTCTGCCTGCTGCTGAAGGTGGTCAACTCGCAGGCGTACGGCCCGGATGTGGTCGAACTGGTCGCGGACGTCACCAAGGCCGCGACCACGTCGGGCGGCCGGGCGTCGGCCAAGGCGACCCTCAAGGAGGGCTGAGCCGGGGGGATATCGTATGGCGGACGGTCCACGGGATCACTCCGGCCGCATCGTTACCCAGGCGTAACTTACCGCGCTATTACCAGCGGTAAGCCAGCGAGGTTACCGTCAGGTCACTTAGGCCCTCCCCACGGGCCTGCACCGGTGCTCCCTCTGCCCCCACGGCACCCCCACGTCTGGAGCCACAGTGACCCCTGCCCGCCGAGCGCTGCGTACCACCACCGCCGCCGCCCTTTCGGCGACCGTCCTGGCCGGTGCGACCTCCGTCCTCGCCCCCGCCGCCCAGGCCGCACCCGCCGCGCCGCACCCGTCCACGGCCGCCGCGGCGGCCGACACCTCCGTACGGTTCGTCGACATTCCCGGCGACGGCGGCACCACGCTGGCCGCCAACGTCGTCGCCCCGGCGGACACCTCGCGCCGCCACCCCCTCGTCGTGCTGCCCACCAGCTGGTCCATGCCGCAGGTCGAATACCTCGCGCAGGCCAAGAAGCTCGCCGACTCCGGCTACGTCGTGGTCAGTTACAACACCCGCGGCTTCTGGCAGTCCGGCGGGCGGATCGAGACGGCCGGGCCACCCGATGTCGCCGACGCCTCCAAGGTCATCGACTGGGCGCTGGCCAACACCGCCGCCGACCCCGACCACATCGGCATGGCGGGCGTGTCGTACGGCGCCGGGATCAGCCTGCTCGCCGCCGGTTCCGACCCGCGCATCAAGGCGGTCGTCTCGATGAGCGGCTGGTCGGATCTCATCGGGTCCATCTACAGCGGCCGCACCCAGCACGCCCAGGCCGCCGGTCTGCTCGGCGGCGCGGGCGCGCTCACCGGCCGCCCCAGCGACGAACTCAACCAGGTCCTCGAGGACTTCCTCGGCTCCAACCTGGCCAAGGAACAGGACATGATCGAATGGGGCCGCAAGCGCTCGGCGGCCACCTACCTCGACAAGATCAACGCCAATGGCGCGGCCATCATGCTGGGCAACGCCTGGGGCGACTCCATCTTCCCGCCCAACAGCTACGCCGACTTCTACGAGAAGCTGACCGGCCCCAAGCGGCTGGAGTTCCGGCCCGGCGACCACGCGACCGCCGAGTTCGGCGGACTCTTCGGGCTGCCGAACGACACCTGGGAGCACAGCCGGCGCTGGCTCGACCGCTACCTCAAGGGCGAGCGCAACGGCATCGACCGCGAGCAGCCGGTGCAGCTCATGTCCCGTACCGGCGGCGGTTACGAGGGCTACGGAAGCTGGTCCGCCGTGCCCTCGGAGCGGCGCCGGGTGGCGCTCGACCGGGCCGAGACGGTCACCGCGAACCACGACTCGGGCGCCAACGCCGGGACCGTCATGCTGACCGGCGCGCTCGACCAGTTCCTCAAGCTCCCGCCGCTCGCCTCGATCCCGCTGCTGCCGCGCTCGTACGCCGCCGTCTGGCAGACCGGGGCGTACGCGACCGAGCAGCGCATCCGCGGCACGGTGTCCCTGCACACCACCGTCACCAGCGACAAGGCCGACGGCACGGCGGTCGCCTACCTCTACGACGTGGGCCCGCTCGGCGTCGGCAAGCTCGTCTCCAACGCGCCCGTCACCTTCCACGACCGCACGCCCGGCAAGCCCTTCCCGGTCGACCTGGACCTGTTCTCGACGGCGTACGACGTCCCGGCCGGGCACCGGCTCGCGCTGGTCGTCGACACCGTCGACCCGCTGTACATCGAGCACAACCCGGACGGCGCCCACCTCACGTTCTCCTCGCCGGACGCCGACCCCTCGTACCTGTCGGTCCCGGTCCGCGACTAGCCGGGCGGCCGACTAGCGGGTGTCGCCCGGCAACGGGGCACCGGGGCCGGGCGCCGCCACCCGCACCTTCTCCGTCTTCACGCTGCGCCGCTGCCGCTTCGCCACCCAGTTCGCGCACCACGACAGCAGCATGCACATCCCGATGTAGACCGGCGAGATGACCATCACGACGGGGATGAAGGGCAGGTCGTAGTCCAGGTTGGACGCGATGAGCTTGCCCGCGTGCAGGAACTCCTCGTAGGTGATGAGGAAGCCGAGCGAGGTGTCCTTCAGGGCCACCACCAGCTGGCTGATGATCGCGGGCAGCATCGCCCGTACCCCCTGGGGCACCAGGACGTACGTCATCACCTGCGTCTTGCGCAGGCCCAGCGAGTACGCCGCCTCCCGCTGCCCGCGGTCCACCGCCGCCACGCCCGCCCGGAACACCTCGGCGAGCACCGAGCCGTTGTACAGGGTCAGCCCGGTGACCAGGGCGGGGAGCGGCTGCACCTTCAGCGCCACGAAGACGAAGAAGATCATCACCAGGACGGGCATCGCCCGGAAGAACTCCACGACCAGCGTGGCCAGCCAGCGCACCGGGCGGTGGTCGGACAGCCGCCCGGCGGCCAGCACCGCGCCCAGCGCCAGCGAGAGGACGGCGGCGAGGCCGAACGCCTTGAGCGTGTTGGCCAGCCCGCGCAGCAGCAGCTCCTGGATCCCCGCGTACGCGAAGGGCATCCACTTCCGGTACGCGAACTGACCCGTGTCGACAAGGAGATAGATCACCCAGGCGATGAGGGCCAGCAGCACCAGCGTGGCGATCACCCCGTAGAGGCGGTGGCGGCGGACGGTGCGCGGCCCGGGGACGTCGTAGAGAACGGCGGTGGTGGTCAACGCGGCACTCCCCAGCGCTTCTCCAGCACGGTGAAGATCGCGCTGATGGTCAGGGTCACGAGCAGATAGCCGACGGCGATCCAGACGAAGGACCAGATGATGCTGTAGCCCATCTCGTTGAGCGGCTTGTAGGTGCCGAGCAGTTCGGTGACGCTGAACGACCCGGCGATGGCCGAGTTCTTGGCGAGCGCGATCAGCGTCGAGCCGACCGGCGGGATGACCGCGCGGAACGCCTGCGGCAGCACCACCGCCCCCAGCGTCTGCTCGAAGGTCATGCCCAGGCTGCGGGCGGCCTCGCCCTGCCCGACCGGCACCGTGTTGATGCCCGAGCGCACCGCCTCGCAGATGAACGCCGAGGTGTAGCAGCCGAGGGCGAGCACCGCGAAGGCCGTGAACGGCAGGATCAGCCCGAAGCGCGGCAGGCCCAGCATCACCGCGAAGAACAGCAGCGTGAGCGGGGTGTTGCGGAGCACCGCCACCCAGGCGGTACCGAAGGCGCGCAGGCTCGCGACCGGCGCGACCCGGAAGGCGGCCATCAGGACGCCGAGCGCGAGGGCGAGCAGCGAGGCGTAGACGGTCAGCTGGACGGTGCCGAGCAGACCGCGGCCGTAGAGCGAGAAGTTCCGGGTGAGCACGTCCATGGTTCGGGCCCTCAGTGGTAGCGGTCGACGGCGGGCGGTTTCGGGGCGGGCACACCGGACAGGCCGAGGGTCACGGCGTACGCCTTCTTCCAGTCGCCGTTGCGCTCATGGGCCTCGATGGCGTCGTCCAGCGCGAAGCGCAGCGCGTTGTCCCGCTTCGGCACGCCGATGCCGTACGGCTCCTTGGAGAAGGGCTTGCCGACGAGCTTCAGCTCCTTCGGGGCCTTGGCCGCGTAGCCGAGCAGGATGACGTTGTCCGTGGTGACCGCGTCGACCTGGTAGCTGAGCAGGTTGTCCACGCACACCGAGTAGTTGTCGTACGCGACCGCGTGCGCCTTCGGGTAGTCGTGCTGGATGCGCTGGAGCGGGGTGGAACCGGCCGCCGAGCAGACCGTCTTGCCCGCCAGGTCGGCGGGGCCGTGGATGTCGTCCGAATCGGTGCGCACCAGCAGCGACTGCCCGGCCATGTAGTACGGACCGGCGAAGCCGACCAGCCGCTTGCGCAGCGGATTGATGGTGTAGGTGCCGACGTAGTAGTCGATCTGGCCGTTCTGGAGGGCGGTTTCCCGGTTGGCGGAGGCGATGCTCCGGAAGCGGACGGTCCGGGGCGGGAGGCCGAGGGAGGCCGACATCATCTTCGCGATCTCGATGTCGAAGCCGGAGTAGCGGCCGGTGGCGGGGTCCTTCTCGCCCAGATAGGGCTGGTCCTCCTTGACCCCGACGACCAGGTAGCCGCGCCGCTTCGCCTTCCGCCAGGTGGGCGAGGAGGGCAGCCGGAAGTCGGTGGCCACCCGGTAGCGCGGCAGTTCCTCGGGCGCGGGGCCCTTGGCGGGCGGGCTGCCCTCCTTGCCGCACCCGGAGCCGGTGAGGGCCAGGAGCAGCGCGAGGACCACGGTCAGGGCGCGCCTCATGTCCGTCATCACCCGGCTCAGTGCTTGAGGATCTTGGACAGGAAGTCCCGGGCCCGGGCGGACTCCGGCGCCTTGAAGAACTCCTCCGGGCTGCGGTCCTCCACGATGCGGCCGTCGTCCATGAAGACCACGCGGTTCGCGGCGTACCGGGCGAAGCCCATCTCATGGGTGACGACGGCCATCGTCATGCCGTCCCGCGCGAGCTGCCGCATGACCTCCAGCACCTCGTTGATCATCTCCGGGTCGAGCGCCGAGGTCGGCTCGTCGAAGAGCATCACCTTCGGGTCCATGGCCAGCGCCCGGGCGATCGCCACCCGCTGCTGCTGACCGCCGGAGAGCTGCGCGGGGTACTTGTCCGCCTGGTCCGCGAGCCCCACCCGGTCCAGCAGCTCCCGGGCCCGCCGCTGGGCCTCCGCCTTGCCGCGCCTGCGGACCTTCACCTGGGCGAGCATCAGGTTGTCCAGCACGGTCCGATGGGCGAACAGATTGAACGACTGGAAGACCATCCCCACTTCGGCCCGCAGCCGCGCCAACTCCCGGCCCTCCTCCGGCAGCGGCCGCCCGTCCACCACGATGGAACCGGACTGGATGGTCTCCAGCCGGTTGATCGTCCGGCACAGTGTCGACTTCCCGGACCCGGAGGGCCCGATGACCACCACCACTTCCCCGCGGCCGACGGTGAGGTCGATGTCCTGGAGGACGTGGAGCGCGCCGAAGTACTTGTTGACGTTGCGCAGCTCGATCAGCGGTTCACCCACGGCCATACCGCGCAAACTATCCACATGAAAGCGGCACTTCGGTCAGGACACGCACCGAGGGGTGGATAACGCCCGATAGTGGGCGGCCTCAGGTCTCCGAGACCTCCGCGTACAGCTGGGACAGCTCGGGGGCGCCGTCCGCGGCCCACTGGTGGCCCGCCTCGACCACGTCGACCTCCCGGCCGGAGTCGAGCCGGACCACGGGGCGGCCGTTGGGCCACACCTGCCAGACGGCGCCCGGCACGGTGCGGACGATGACCGTGCCCAGATACAGCCCGGCGTCGTTACCGAGCCAGGGCAACTCCTCGGGGTCGTCGCGCCAGCGCGGCACCAGTTGGTCCAGCGCCTCCAGGGACTCGGCCGAGTCGTCGAGTCCGATGCCCGCCTGCGCCGCCCGGGCGCGCAGCAGTTCGCACTCGGAGAGGAGTTGTGCCACGCCTTGGGGGTCCGCCTCCTGGGCGCTCATCAGAGCCGTACCGGAGGCCGCACCGTGCCGCTTGCGCCAGTTGTCCAGGAAGGGGATGTTCATACAGCTCAGCGTCGCACCAAGCGCACGGGCGCACCACAGGGCGCGCGGTGGGCTCCGTGACCCGTTGCTTGTCTTGACGACACCCCTCCGTCTTTCTACGTTCGCCATGCACCTGTCGAATCGCCGGTCGGGTCGGTTACGAGAGGGGACACATATGCGCGTCGGTAGACCATGGTCAGCGGCCGGAATCGTCGCGGGAGGTGCCGTCCTCGTACTCCTCGCACCGGCCGCACCCTCGGTGGCCCAGGCCCCCACCACCACCAAGCCGCTCCCTCTGGAGCGGCTTTTCGACAACCGGGCGGTCGGTGACGACACCGCGCCGGGCACCGTGGACTTCGACGGGGCGGGCAACTCCCTCTCCGCACAGGACCTGCGCGCCGCGGGCTGGACCCCCGGGCGCACCATCGCCCTCGACGCGGCGCGGCTCACCTGGCCGCGGAGCGCGGGGTCCGCCCGGCCCGACAACGTGATCGCCGACGGGCAGTCGGTACAGCTGCGGGGGCGCGGCGACGCGCTCACCTTCCTGGTCGCGAGCAGCACCCCCGGCGGCCCCGGCGCCGGAGCGAGCGGCACCGGCCGGGTCCGCTACCGGGACGGGTCGTCCGGTACGTACACCCTGAGCGCCCCCGACTGGCGCGCGGGCCCCGCCGCCACCAAGGCGGTCGGCCTCCCGCACGTCAACACCGCCGACGGGCAGCGGCCGGAGGCGGCCCGGCTGTACGCGGTGACGGTGCCCCTGCGCGGCGACCGGCAGGTCGGGTCGGTGACCCTGCCGAAGGACCCGGGCCCGGGCGCCGATCTGCACGTCTTCGCCGTCTCGCTGCGGCAGCCCGCGCCGGGCTGGACCGGCAGCTGGGCCGCCAGCACCGCCGGATACACGAAGGTCGGCCCGTGGACCGACCAGACGCTACGGCTCGTCGTGCACACCAGCGCGGGCGGGCCGGGCGCCCGGATCCGGCTGGAGAACACCTTCGCCGCCGCCCCCGTCGACATCGGCCACGCCACGGTCGCCCTCCAGGCGGGTGGCGCGGCGGCGAGCGACACCCCGGTGCCGCTGACCTTCCGGGGCCGGGCCGGTACGTCGATCCCGGCGGGCGCGCAGGTCTTCAGCGATCCCGTGAGCTTCCCCGTACCGGCCGACGCGAACCTTTTGGTCAGCATTCACCTTCCCGGGCCGGTCGCGGCGGTGCCGGTGCACACGCAGGCCACGCAGCGCTCGTTCCTGAGCGCGCCGGGGAGTGGTGACCGTACCGGTGAGGCGGGCGCCGACGCGTACACCGGCACCCTCACCACCTGGCCGTTCCTCACCGGCGTCGACGTCCGGGGCGGCCCCGGGTCGGTGGTGGCCCTCGGCGACTCCATCACCGACGGCACCAAGTCCACGATGGACGCCAACCGGCGCTGGCCCGACGTCCTCGCCCGGCGGCTGCGCGACCCGTCGTCCGGCGTGCCCGCGTACGGCGTCGTCAACAGCGGCATCTCGGCCAACCGCGTGGTCACGGACGTCTACCCCGGCGACGGCGTCAGCACGGTCACCAGCGGGGTGAGCGCGGCCAGCCGTCTGGAGCGCGACGTCCTCGCCCAGACCTCCGCCCGTACGGTCGTCGTCTTCCAGGGCATCAACGACCTGCGCTGGGGCACGTCTGCCGAGTCCGTCATCGCGGGGTTGAAGGGCCTGGCCGCGCGGGCGCACGCGCGGGGGCTGCGGGTGGTGGGCGGGACGATCACGCCCTGCGAGGGCGAGGCGCTGTGCACCGCCGACGCGGATGCGCGGCGTTCCGTGGTGAACGCCTTCATCCGCGACAACGGCGGGGTGTTCGACGCGGTCCTGGACTTCGACGCGGTCGTACGCGACCCCGCGCACCCGTCGCGCATCCTCCCGGCCTACGACAGCGGCGACCATCTGCACCCGGGGGACGCGGGGTTGAAGGCGATGGCGGATGCGATCCCCTTGCGGACGCTGATGGGCCAGTGACTGCTGGAGAGGCGGTTGCGCGGAAGGCGGCCGGGGGCGCGGGCGTGTTTGCCGTTCGTCGCGGCGCATCCCGCGCCCCATATGCGCCGGTAGTCACATCATCATATGGACGGGTTGCATATGCGGTGCGGGGACATCCGGTCCCCTTGCGTGAGTTACTCCCTTACTGACAGGAGTGCCATGTCTGCTGCATCCCGACGTCGTGGTGTGAGCTTCCTGGTGTGCGCGCTGGTGACGGCCGGCTGCCTGGCGGCAACGCCCGCGGCCCTGGCCGCACCGGCCGCGTCGTCGGCCTCGGCCGCGCAGAGCACCGCCGCCGTCACCGGCTCGGTGGCGATCGAGCTGACCAGCGGCGTCACCCTCACCATGCCGGGCTCGCTGCTGTCCATCGGATCCACCTTCAACACCAACCTCGGAGTCAGCCTGATCACCGAGGTGACCAACAACACCAACGCCACCCTCCAGTTGTCCGCGAGCGGCGGCGGCACCATCACCGTGGCCCCCGGGCAGACGGTGAATGTCTCCGCGCTGGGCGGCGGCACCCTGGGCATCACCGTGCTGGGCTGAGCCCCGTATCGACGGCGGTCCGGCGCGCCCCCGGTGCGGCGGACCGCCATCGGCGCTCGACCGGTCCGGTCCGGGCCTGGACCGGTCAGACGTTCAGGTCGACGACCACCGGGGCGTGGTCCGAGGCGCCCTTGCCCTTGCGTTCCTCGCGGTCCACGTACGCGTCCCCGACCGCACCGGCAAACGGCTCGTTGCCGTACACCAAGTCGATCCGCATGCCGCGGTTCTTCGGGAAGCACAGCTCCCGGTAGTCCCAGTACGTGAAGGGGTGGTCGTACTTCAGAGGGCGGGGGACGACGTCCGACAGACCGGCACCCCGCAGGGCGGCCAGGGCCTCGCGCTCCTTGTCGGTGACGTGGGTGAGGCCGTCGAAGCGGGTGCGGTCCCAGACGTCGTCATCAGTGGGGGCCACGTTGAAGTCGCCGAGGACGGCGAAGGGCCGGGGGCCCTTCGCATCCTCGCCCACGGCCTCCCGCAGCGCGTCCAGCCAGCGCAGCTTGTAGTCGTAGTGCGGGTGCCCGATCTCGCGCCCGTTGGGCACGTAGACCGACCAGACGCGCACGGCACCGCACGTGGCGGCTATGGCGCGGGGCTCCTGGCCGCCGTCGTAGTCGGGGCCGCCGGGGAGGCCGGAGACCACGTCGTCGAGGCCGACCCGGGAGAGGACGGCCACCCCGTTCCACCGGCCGGTGGCGTTGACCGCGGCCTCGTAGCCCAGCTCGCGCAGCGGCTCGAAGGGGAACGCGGCCTCGGCGCACTTGGTCTCCTGGACGCACAGCACATCCGTGCCGCTGCTCTCCAGCCAGGCGAGCAGCCGGGGCAGCCGGGCAGTGATCGAATTGACGTTCCAGGTCGCAATGCGCATGGGGGACAACCTACATCCCGGGTCCGACAACGCTCAGAGCCCTCAGCGTCCTCAGAGCGGGAGGGATTCGCCCGGGGTCAGGCGGATGTGCTCCGCACCACCCGTGCCCGGCCCGTCCGGGCCCAGCATCCGCCCGTACACCATCGGCGCCAGGTCGGACAGCAGCCCGTCGTGGATGTCGATCGCGCGCCGCGGCGCGACCTCACGCACATAGTCGAGGATCTCGGAGAACTTGTTCCAGGGGGCGTGCAGCGGCAGCAGCAGCGTCTCCACGGGGCGGTCCGGCACGGTGAGCGCGTCGCCCGGGTGGAAGACCGCGCCGTCGACGACGTAGCCGACGTTGGTGATCCGGGGGATGTCGGGGTGGATGACGGCGTGCATCTGGCCGTGCACCTCGACCTCGAATCCGGCCGCGGTGAACGTGTCGCCCTCGCCGACCGTGTGCACCCGCCCGGGGAACGCCGCGGAGATCTGTCCGGCGACGCTGGCGAGGGTCCAGATCTGGGCGGCGGGGTTGGCGTCGAGCGCCGCCCGCAGCTGCTCCTCACTGAAGTGGTCGGGGTGCTCGTGGGTGACGAGGATCGCGTCCGCGCCGACCGCCGCGTCCTGTTCCGTGAAGGCCCCGGGGTCGATGACGAGCCGCTGCCCGTCCTTTTCCAGCCGGACGCAGGCGTGGCCCTTCTTGGTGAGCTTCATGGGGATCATTGTCCTCCCCCACCACCCACGTCACTCTTCGGGACTGGTCTCCTCGCGGATGACCCGCTGGGCGACGGCGAAGGCCGAGTTCGCGGCGGGCACCCCGCAGTAGACGCCGGTGTGCAGCAGCACTTCCTTGATCTCGGTCGGCGTCAGCCCGTTGCGCAGGGCGGCCCGGGTGTGGAAGGCGAGTTCGTCGAGGTGGCCGCGGGCGGCCATGGCGGTGAGGGTGATCACGCTGCGGGTGCGGCGGTCGATGCCGGGCCGGGTCCACACCTCGCCCCACACATAGCGGGTGATGAAGTCCTGGAAGTCGCCGGTGAACTCGTCGACCTGCGACTCGGCGCGGTCCACATGGGCGTCGCCCAGCACCTCGCGCCGGACCTTCATGCCCTGGTCGTAACGGTCGGCGCGGCCGTCCGGCACGGGCTCGGCCGGCTGGGTGTAGCCGATCTCGACCGGCGGGCCGGTGTGCGCGGGGGCGGGGGCGGTACGCGGCGGGGCCGGGGCGGTGACCGGCGGCGGCACCGGCGTCAGCACGGGCTTGGCGGACGGGGCGGAGACCGCGGTCATCCCGGTCGGGTGGTCCGAGGACTGCCACGAGCTGGAGAAGTGGCGTACGAGCAGGTCGGTGACGGCGGCGGGCTGCTCGACGGGCGCCAGGTGCGAGGTGCCGGGGACGAGCGCGAGCCGGGCGTCAGGTATGCCCGCGACCAGGACGCGGGCGTCGGCGGCCGGGGTGACCTGGTCCTCGGCCCCGGCGAGGACGAGCGTGGGGATCCCGATCCGGCCCAGCTCGGGGCGGATGTCGAAGGCGGCCAGCGCCTCGCACGCGGCGATGTAGCAGCCGGGGTCGGTGGTGCGGACCATCTGGACGGCCCAGTCGACGATGGCGGGCTGGGCGGCGGCGAAGGTGGGGGTGAACCAGCGCTCGGGGGTGGCGCGGGCGATCGGGTCGAGTCCGTTGGTGCGGACCACGACGCCGCGCTGCCGGAAGGAGTCGGCGGTGCCGAAGCGCGGGGAGGCGGAGACGAGGGCGAGTGAGCCCACTCTCAGGGGATGTCGTAGCGCCAGTTCGGCGCCGATGGCCCCGCCGATCGAGCAACCCGCGTAGCCGAAGCGGTCGATGCCCAGCATGTCGAGGGTGGCCAGCAGCCGGGCGGCGAGCTCCGCGACGGAGGGGGCGGGGTGGGCGGGTGCGCCGCCGTGGCCCGGCAGGTCGAAGCGGAGGACGCGCCAGTGGCGGGACAGCTCGGGTATCTGGCGGTCCCACATGTGCCAGGTGGTGCCCAGCGACGGGCCGAGGACGAGTACGGGCCCGTCCTCGGGGCCGTCGGTCCGGTACTGAAGTGTCTTGGTCTCGCTCACTCGGAAACGGTATCCCGAACGTCGCGGGGACCCTACGGCCTGATGGTGGAGACCACGTAGACCTTCGGATGGGCCGGGTTGTCGTTTCTGACCGTGATCCTCAGCTTGGGCTGCGGTTCCTTCTGCTTGATGACCATGCCCGACCAGTCGTGCCCGGCGGCCCCGACCTGCCAGCCGACCTTCTTCGCCTGGTCGTCCGTGATGGTCACCGCGTCCTTCTTCAGCGCGGAGGGACCGGTGCCGAGCTTGGCCAGGAAGCGGTCCAGCCCGTCGCGGGAGGTGACGAACTGCACGTACAGCGAGCTGACCTTCCAGGAGTTGGTCTCGAACGAGGCGACCTTGAGCGAGCTGGGCGGAACCGGAATGTCGTAGATGCGCCGCTGCACCCGGGACGGATAGCCCGCGGACAGGCCCTTGGCCTTGGCCGCCTGGACCTTCTCCGAGCCGCCGTCGCGGCTCTGCATGGCGGAGATCGCCAGATAGCCCGCCGGGATCGCGATCAGCAGGAAGACGATCACGGCCTTGAGCCAGCGGCGCGGCGGACGACCACCGTCGCCGCCGGACCCACCGGACGAACCGGGCACACCCGGCACGCCGGACCCGCCGGGCCGGTCGGACGCGGGGCTTCCGTTGGTACCGGACACGGGCGCTCCGGGGTGCTGCTCTGCGGTGGTCACTCGCGGCCTCCTGCCTGGCCCCGCGGCGCCAGCCGCAGCGGGGAGGATCCGGCGCGTTCGTAGCGCTCGACCCGGCGGCGGGTGGCGCGGCGGAAGCGTCGGGCGACGAGCCGGGCGAGGTCGGCCGCGCCGACCATCCCCGCCTCGGGCCCCAGCTGCGCCTTGACGATACGGGCCTCCGGCCGGTAGCCGCGCCCGGTGAGGGTGCGCCGGAAGGCCTCCCGGGCCGGGACGATCAGCAGATCGTCGGCGGCACTGACGCCACCGCCGATCACGAAGCAGGAGGGGTCGAGGGCGGCGGCGAGGTTGGCGATGCCGACCCCGAGCCACTGGCCGATGTCCTGGAGGAGTTCGATGCACATGGCATCGCCGTCCCGGGCCAGCTCGGTGATCAGCGGCCCGGTGATCTCCTGGATGTTGCCGCCGACCCGGTCGTTGATCCCGTACGCCACCGGCGACTCGGCGGCCGCCAGCTCACGGGCCTCCCGGACCAGCGCGTTGCCGGAGCTGTACTGCTCCCAGCAGCCCCGGTTGCCGCACGGGCAGCGGTGTCCGGCGGGCACGACCTGCATATGGCCGAACTCCCCCGCGACCCCGTACTTGCCGCGCTTGACCTGGCCGTCCTCCAGGATCGCGCCGCCGATGCCGGTGCCGAGCGTGATCATGACGAGATGGTCCTCGCCGCGCCCGGCGCCGAACCGCCACTCGGCCCACGCGGCCGCGTTCGCGTCGTTGTCGACCATGACGGGGACGGCGAGACGCTCGGCGAGCCGGTCGCGCAGCGGTTCGTTGCGCCAGGACAGATGCGGTGCGAACAGGACCCGGTTGCGGTCCGCGTCCACCCAGCCCGCCGCCCCGATGCCGACCGCGTGCACATCGTGCCGGTCGGACAGGTCCAGGACGAGTTCGGTGATCGTGTCCTCGACCACCTTCGGGCTCTTGGACTTGTCGGGCGTCTCGGTGCGCACCTTCTCCAGGATGTTGCCGTCGGCGTCGACGACCCCGGCCATCACCTTCGTGCCGCCGATGTCGATGCCGACCGTGGGGACCCGGGGCGCGCTCAGGTGCGAGCGGCGCTCACGCGTGCCGACGGTCCGCAGCACGGTGGCCCGGGCCGAGCCCCGGTGCACTCTTTCGCGGTAGATGCTCATCGGCCGGCCCCTTCACCGGTGCGGGGGATGCGGTCGCTGCGGGTGCGTGCTCGCAAGAGTTCGTCGTCCCTGCGGGTGTCTCGGGAGGCCGGGGCCTCGGCGGGCGGTGGTCATGACGCGGGTGGGGCCCGCCGTGCGATTGTGCCTCAACCGCGCCTCACGGTGCATGGTGAGCCGCCGGAGACCCGACCGGTCCCGGCCGACTCAGCGCGCCAGCTCGTGGGTGAGTTGTTCCAGCTCACTGCCGCCCGCCATCTGCCGGGTCAGGTCGTCCAGGGCGATCTCGTCCTTGGCGTGGCTGCCCGCCATCGTGCCCCTCTTGAGCAGGACGAACCGGTCGCCGACCAGGTAGGCGTGGTGCGGGTTGTGCGTGATGAGGACCACTCCGAGCCCGGCGTCGCGCGCGGCGGCGACGTACTTCAGCACCACCCCGGACTGCTTGACGCCCAGGGCCGCCGTCGGCTCGTCCAGGACGAGGACCTTGGCGCCGAAGTGGACGGCGCGGGCGATCGCCACGCACTGGCGCTGGCCGCCGGAGAGGGTGCCGATGGGCTGGTCGACGTCGCGCAGGTCGATGCCCATGCGCAGCAGCTCGCGGTGGGTGGTCTCGCGCATGGCGGACACGTCGAGGCGGGCGAAGGGGCCGCGGCCCTTGCGGATCTCGGAGCCGAGGAAGAAGTTCCGCCACACCGGCATCAGCGGGACGACGGCGAGATCCTGGTAGACCGTGGCGATGCCGCGGTCCAGGGCCTCGCGCGGCGAGCCGAGCCGGACGTCCTCCCCCTCGATCGCGAAGGCGCCCCCGTCGTGCTGGTGCAGCCCCGCGACGATCTTGATGAGGGTGGACTTGCCCGCGCCGTTGTCGCCGAGGACGCAGGTGATCTGCCCGGCGTGGACGTCGAGCGAGACGCCCTCCAGGGCCGTGACGTTGCCGTAGCGCTTGCCGATGTCGCGCAGCGCGATCAACGGAGTCCCGGAAGTGGTCATGCGCTTTCCTCCGCCCGCTTGCGGACCCACCAATTGAGCAGCGTGGCGAGCAGCAGCATCGCCCCGAGGAAGAACTTGAACCAGTCCGCGCCCCACTGCGCGTACACGATGCCCTTGTTGGTCATGCCGAAGATGAACGCGCCGACGGCGGCGCCGACCGCCGAACCGTAGCCGCCGGTCAGCAGGCAGCCGCCGATGACGGCCGCGATGATGTACAGCAGTTCGTTGCCGACGCCCTCGCCGGACTGGACGGTGTCGTACTTGAACAGCAGATGCTGCCCGGAGATCCACGCCGCCAGGGCGACCCCCATGTACAGCCCGATCTTGGTGCCGTTCACGGGCACGCCGACCGCGCGGGCCGCCTCCTTGGCGCCGCCCACCGCGAAGATCCAGTTCCCGGCGCGGGTGCGCAGCAGGATCCAGGTGGCGAGCGCGATCAGGGCGAACCACCACACCACGGTGATCTGGAGCTCCACGTCCCCGATGGTCAGGTGGGAGGCGAAGACCTGCTGGGCGGAGGGGAAGCCCTCCATGTCGGCGATGGTCTTGGTGGAGACGGTCTCGCTGATCAGCTTGGTGAAGCCGAGGTTGCAGCCCTGGAGGATCAGGAAGGTGCCGAGCGTGATGATGAAGCTCGGCAGGTTGGTGCGCACCAGCAGATAGCCGTTGAAGAAGCCGATGGCGAGGGTGACCAGCAGGGAGACCCCGGCGCCGACCCAGACGTTCGCCGTCATCTGGTACGAGAACATCGACGAGATCAGCGCGGACGAGGTGACCAGGACGCCGGTCGACAGGTCGAACTCGCCGCCAATCATCAGCAGCGCGACCGGCACCGCCATGATCCCGATGGTCGAGGAGGCGTACAGCACGGTGCTGAAGCTCGACCACTGGAGGAAGGCGTCGGCGGCGATCGAGAAGAAGACGAAGACGGCGGCGGCGCCGACGACCGCGCCCAGCTCCGGGCGGCCCGCCAGGCGGCGCAGCAGCGGGGTCCGCGCCACGGGGCGCGCGTCGGACGTGTCCGTTTCCGTCGCATCCGGCGTGTCCGTCGCGTCCGGCGTGTCGGTGGTGTCCGCGGCGCTCATCGGGTGCCCCGCTTCGTGAACGCGGCCAGCTTCTTGGCGTCGTCCTTGGTGACGATCTGCGGGCCGGTGAGGACCGGCTTGCCGCCGCCGAGCACGTCCGCGTTGTAGCGCTGGAGCCAGAGCAGGTCGACCGCCTCGTACCCCTGGAGGTACGGCTGCTGGTCGACGGCGAAGCCCAGCGTGCCGTCCTCCAGCCCGGCCGCGACCTTCGCGTTGAGGTCGAAGGTGTCGATCTCCGCCTCGCTGCCCGCCTGTTCGGCGGCCTGGGCGGCGGTGTCGGCGAACGGTGCGCCCAGCGTGAGGACGGTGTCGATGTCCTGGTCGGACTGGAGCTTGGCCTCGATGGAGGACTGCACGTCGGGCATGTTGGTGCCCTCGACGTAGATCTTCTCCAGCTTGCCGTCGAAGGTGTCGCCCGCGCCGTCGCAGCGCTGCTCGTGGCCCACGTTGCCCTGCTCGTGCAGGACGCACAGGGCCTTCTTGCGGCCGCGCTTGTTGAGCTCGTCGCCGACGGCCTCGCCCGCGATGGTCTCGTCCTGGCCGACGTGGGTGAGCGCGCCGAACTTCTTGGACTCCGCGGACCCGGAATTGACCGTGATCACCGGTATCCCGGCCTTCGCGGCGCGCCGCACGACGGACTTCATGGCGTCGGGCTTGGCGAGGGTGACGATCAGGCCGTCGACCTTCTGGTCGATGTACGACTGGACCAGCTGGGCCTGTTCCTTGCCCTCCTCGTTGTGGGCGTAGAGGAACTTGACGTTGTCCTTGACGGCGGCCTGCTTCGCACCGTTCTGCACGATGTCCCAGAAGGTGTCGCCGTCGCCGGAGTGGGTGACCATGGCGAACGTCATCCGCGGGGTGTTGACGGCCGCGTGCCCCGAGGCCGCCTGCGCGGCCCGCTTCTCGGCACGCAGCCCGCCGGTGCTGCTGCACCCCGCCAGGGCCGCGCCCAGCAGTGTCGCCAGCACGGCGGCGGTCAGCGCGCGTGCCCCTGTCCCAACTCTGGCCACGAAGAAGCCTCGTCCCTCTTGTCCCGTTTCATGTCGGCGGCCGGGAGCGACATGATCGGCCCCGGCCGCCGCCAAGTATCCGTTACGGGGCGCGACCGGGGTGGTGGGGGGCCGGAGACGTCTTATGGATCAGGGGCGGACGAGCAGCTGGAACTCGAACGCGTAGCGCGAGGCGCGATAGGTGTGCGAGCCGAACTCGACGGCCCGGCCCGTGTCGTCGAACGTCGTCCGCTCCATGGTGAGCAGCGGTGCGCCCTCGGGCTCGCCGAGCTGCTTCCCCTCGTCGGCGGTGGCCGAGCGGGCGCCGACCGCCTGGCGGGCGCTGTGCAGGGTGATCCCCGCGGCGCGCATCAGCCGGTAGAGGCCGGTGTCCTCCAGTTCCGCGCTGTCCAGCTTGAGCAGCCCGGCCGGCAGCCGGTTGGACAGGTGCGCCATGGGCTCGCCGTGCGCCAGCCGCAGCCGCTCGATCACCACCACCTCGGTGCCCTCCGCGATGCCGAGCGCCGCGGCCACCTCGGCGGTGGCGGCCTCGGTGGTGTTCAGCAGCACCCGGGTCGCGGGGCGCTGGCCCGCGGCCTCCAGGTCGTCGTAGAGGCTGCTCAGCTCCAGGGGCCGCTTGACCTGGCTGTGCACCACCTGGGTGCCGACGCCGCGGCGCCGCACCAGCAGGCCCTTGTCGACGAGGGACTGGATCGCCTGGCGGACCGTGGGGCGCGACAGCCCGAGCCGCCCGGCCAGCTCGATCTCGTTGCCGAGCAGGCTCCCGGGTGCCAGCCGCCCTTTTTCGATCGCCGACTCGAGCTGTTGGGACAGCTGGAAGTAGAGCGGGACCGGGCTGCTGCGGTCCACACTGAACTGGAGCGCATCCGCCCCGCCGGATGAGTCTTCTTCCTGCTTTGCCACGGGGCGAGCGTAGCCGGATGAACAGATGACGGGAAGTCGTGAAGTTCGGTTGTCCGGACAAACTACGCAGAGAAACCGACAACGCTGTCGTTCGTGTCCGTCCGTAACCAGCACAGCGAGCGATGACCCGGGCCCACCTCCGTCTCGGGCGGCCGCCGCGTACAGGCGTCCATGGCGTACGGGCAGCGCGGCCGGAACCGGCAGCCGTCCCCCACCGCCGCCTCCCGCCGCTCCGCGTCCCGCCGCGCCCGCGCCGCCAACCGCTCCGCGCGGGCCGCCCGTGCCCGCTCACGACCCGCGGCCGAGCTGGGCGCGGCGGCGGCC
>NZ_RIBZ01000843.1:0-20123 GCF_003721215.1 Streptomyces botrytidirepellens | reverse complement strand
CGTCGGATGCGCCGAGCCGCGTACGCCGCGGCGGCCGCGCTCGTGTGCGCCCTGCCGGCCGCACCGGGCGGGGCCGCCGCGGCGGCCCCTTCGGCCGTAGCACCTTCTGCCGTAGCACCTTCTGCCGTGCCGGACCGGCCCACCGGCTGGGCCACGGCGGGCCCCGGCACCACCGGCGGCGCGGGCGCCGCCCCCGACAGCGTCCATGTGGTGCGCACCCGCGCCCAGCTGAAGGCCGCCCTCGCCAACCACGGCGATCCGACCGCGCCCAAGGTCATCCGCGTGCGCGGGCACCTGAACGGCAACGAGACCGACGACGGCCGTCTCCTGGGCGCCCAGGACTACGCCCCCGGCTGGGACCTGCGCCACTACATGGACTGCTTCGGCCCCGACGGTACGTCCTGGAGCGACGACCGCTACGAGTGGTGCAAGCGGATGCGTACGCTCCGCGTCACCGGCTCGAACGCCCAGAAGCAGCAGATCCAGCTCACCGTGCCCAGCAACACCACGCTCCTGGGCACGGGCAGGGACGCGGCCCTGCTCGGCGTCTATCTGACCGTCAACACCGGCCGGAACATCGTCATCCGCAACCTTCGCTTCGAGGCCCCCACCGACCACTTCCCCAGCTGGGACCCGGGCGACGGCGCGACCGGCGCCTGGAACGCGCGCTTCGACGCGCTGTCGGTCGTCACCGGCCGCAACATCTGGATCGACCACTGCGCCTTCTCCGACGGCCGCTACCCCACCAGCCGGGCCACCGTCGGGTTCCACGGCAAGCGCGTCGAACACCACGACGGGCTCCTGGACATGGAGGACGGCACGGACTTCGTCACCGTCTCCTCCAGCCGCTTCAGCGACCACGAGAAGACCCTGCTGATCGGCTCCGGCGACGGCAAGGGCGACCGCGACCGCGGCCATCTGCGGATCACCTTCCACCACAACCTGTTCTCCGACACCGCCCAGCGCAGCCCCCGCGTCCGGTTCGGACAGGTGCACACGTACAACAACTACTTCCGCGGCTCCACCGACGACCCCGACTACCCGATGCGCGGTCAGGCCCTCGGCGGCAGCTCCTACTTCCTGGGCGCCGGGCTCGAATCGAAGATCGTCTCCGAACACGACGTCTTCACCCACACCGGCCCGGGCGCCTCCCCCGACATCACGGTGACCACCTTCCACGGCCACCAGTTCTCGGCCACCGGCGCCTCGTACAACGGCCGCCGCGTCGACCTGAACCGCATCGCCCGAGCGAAGTTCGAGACCGAGGCGGCCAAGGCCCGAGCGGAAGCCGAGTCCACGGGCACCCCACCACCCGAGTGGGCGCTGCGCACCTTCACGACGGACACCGGCTGGACCCCCGCCGACGTCTACCGCTACCGCCCGCAGCACTCGCCGCGGGCGGTCATCCGGACGGTGCTGCGCGAGGCGGGCCCGACCCTCACATCCGGTCGATCTCGGTGAGGTCGATGTCGATGTCGATGTCGATGTCGAACGGGACCGTGAGCTTCAGGCGGTCGTGGTGGATGCCGGTAGGGACGTAGGAGCCGGTCACCGGGTCCAGTTCGTAGACGTGCACCACCGGGCGGCGCCCCTCACCGTGCTCGACCAGCCAGAAATGCGGGATCCCCGCCTCGGCGTAGAGCTGCGGTTTGCGCTCGCGGTCGCGGGCTTGTGATTCCGGCGACTCGACCTCCACCGCGAGCACAACATCGGCGGCGTCGTAGCCCGTCTCGTCGGCTTCGGCGGAGACAGCCTCCGCGCGCAGGACTGAGATATCGGGCTCGGGACGGTTGCTCTTGTTAATGGTGATGGTCATCTGGCTGCACACGCGCAGCGACCCCGGCACCGAAGCTCTGAGGCCCTTCGCCAGGAAGGAGATAGCCAGCGAATGAAAGCAATTCTGGGGGCGGACGAAGACGAGGCTCCCGTCGATCAGCTCAGTGTGCGGCGGGAGGTCCGGAATGCGGTCAAGCTCGTCTGCGGTGAAGCCGCCCGGGGGCGGAAAGGCCCAGGCCGGAAGCGGTTCCTCAGTCGTGGTTCGTTCCATGGACGGAACTTTGTCCGCGCAGCCCAGCCTAGCGGGCCGGAATGCCTGGGCCACCCCTCACACGGGTGACGGGCGGCCCCGGCGTTGACGATCGAGGTCAGCCCAGGTGTGCGGCGGCGGACGGGGCGCCGTGGGCGGACTTGTCGCGGGGCGGGCGCGGGGTGTTCATCAGGACGCCCACCACCACGGCTGCCCCCGCGAGGATCACCGACGACCAGACGAACGCGTGCGAGAAGCCCTCGACCAGCCCTTCCTTGGCGGTCTCCGGCGTCATGCGGCGGGCGTGCTCGCGCAGGTAGTCGGAGGTCGCGCTGGTGGCGATGGTGTTGAGCATCGCCGTGCCGATCGAACCGCCGATCTGCTGGGCCGTGTTCACCGTGGCGGAGGCGATGCCCGCGTCCCTTGGCTGCACGCCGTGGGTCGCGTAGTTCATCGAGGGGGCCATCACCAGGCCCATGCCGAAGCCGACGAGGAGTTCGGAGGGCAGCACGCCCGCCGCGTACGAGCTTCCGGCCTCCAGCGGGACCAGCAGCGCCACCCCGGTGGCCGCGATCAGCAGACCGGGCACCACCAGCGCCCGCGGCGGCACCTTGGGGATGAGGCGGGCCGCGACGCCACCTGCGGCGGCCAGCACCGCCGCGGTCATCGGCAGGAAGGCCACGCCGGTGACCAGCGCCGAGTACCCCTTGACGATCTGCATGTAGTAGGTGAGGAAGAGGAACATGGCGAACATGCCGACCACCGAGAGGCCGACCGCCAGATAGGCGCTGCCCCGGGTACGGTCCGCGACCACCCGGATCGGCAGCAGCGGATGGGCGGCGCGCCGCTCCACGAGGGCGAAGGCGGCGAGCAGCACCACGCCCAGGATGAGCAGCCCGGTCACCAGCCGGGAGTCCCAGCCCTCGGACTCGGCCTCGCTGCACCCGTAGACCAGCGACACCAGACCGGCGACGGCCAGCAGCACTCCGGGGATGTCGAAGCGCGCCCGCTCCGCCGCGGGCCGGTCGGCGGGCAGGACGGACCAGCTGAAGGCCGCGAGGACGGCGATCGGCACGTTGACGTACAGGCACCAGCGCCAGTCCAGGTACTCGGTCAGCAGCCCGCCCAGGACCAGGCCGATCGCGCCCCCGCCCGCCGCGATCGCGCCGAAGATGCCGAACGCCTTGGCGCGCTCGCGCGCCTCGGTGAAGTTCACGGCCAGCAGCGACAGCGCCGACGGCGCGAGCAGCGCGGCGAAGGCGCCCTGGAGCGCGCGGGCGCCGAGCAGCATCCCGAGCCCCTGGGCGGCGCCGCCGAGCGCGGAGGCCCCGGCGAAGCCGATCAGGCCGACCAGGAAGGCGCGCTTGCGGCCGGTGTAGTCGGCGATCCGGCCGCCGAACAGCAGCAGGCTGCCGAAGGCCAGGGTGTACGCGGTGATGACCCACTGCCGGTCACCGGCGGAGATGCCCAGATCGCGCTGGGCGGAGGGCAGGGCGATGTTCACGATGGTGATGTCGAGAACGATCATCAGCTGGGCGAGGCCGATGAAGAGCAGGGCGAGCCAGCGCCGGGGGTTGGCCTCGGGCGCTATGGCTGAGGGCTCGGACATGAGGGTGCCTTTCTGATGGTGCGTACGGACGTGATCAGTCGGCGTCGGCACGGGCGTCGTCGATCACGCGCTCCCGGATGTGGGTGAAGGCGGCGGCGTCCACGGCCGGGCCGCCGAGGGCGGTGGTGGGCCGTGGGGAGCCGCTGGGGCGCAGCCCGTCCACGTACAGATCGAGCTGGCGGTGGGCGAGGGCGTCGTCGTCCGGGATGCGGCCCCCGCCGGGCAGCGGCCGCGTCAGCCGGATGATCATCAGGACGATGTCGCCGAAGACGACATCGGGGCGGATCGCACCGGACGCGCGACCGCGGGCGAGGAGGCGGTCGACGGTCTCGACGGGGTCGGCGGCGTCGCCGCGCATCCGGCCGAAGAGTTCGTCGGCGGTGAAGTGGCCCAGCAGCGCCGGTACCACCGACCCGATCTTGAGGTCGAGGGCGGCGTGCATGAAGCGCCGCAGGGCGTCGGCCGGGTCGCCCTCCGTGGCGACGGCGTGCCGCGCGGCCTCGTCCACGGCGCTGAAGACCTCGGCGGCCACGCCGCGGAAGAGGTCGGGGCGGGTGGGAAACCGCCGGTAGAGGGTGGCGATGCCGACCCCGGCGCGCCGGGCGATCTCGTCGAGCGGGGCGTCCGGCCCCTGGTCGGCGAAGACCTCGCGGGCGGCGCGCAGGATCTGCTCGCGGTTGCGGCGCGCGTCGGCGCGCATGCGGGGAGCGTCATCGGACACGGCGGTTCTCCTGCGGAGGGCATACACGGAGCTATGTGGAGAAAAATTCTCCACATAGTTGAGAGCGTAGCGCCGCTCGCCACCTTATTCAACACATGATGAAAAAGAACCCGGCCGGGAACCGAAAAGGGCCCGGCCCCCGCGGGAAGCGGAGGCCGGGCCCTTGAAGACGCGCAGGCGCTACACGGCTCAGACCAGGTTGACCGAACGGGCCGACGTGGCGCCGATCTCCTCGGCGATCTCGGTGAGCACGCTCTGCGGAATCGTGTCGTCCACGGTCAGCGCGACCAGCGCGGCACCGCCCACCGCGGCACGCGAGACCTGCATGCCCGCGATGTTGATGCCCGCCTCGCCCAGGATGCGGCCGAGCGTGCCGACGACGCCGGGACGGTCCGTGTAGCGGAGGAAGGCCATGTGGTCGGCGAGCGCCAGGTCGACGTCGTACTCCCCGACCGCGACGATCTTCTGGAGGTTCTTGGGACCGGCCAGCGTCCCGGAGATCGAGACCTCGTCACCGTCGGCCAGGGTGCCGCGCACGGTCACCACGTTCCGGTGCTCGGTCGACTCCGAGCTGGTGGTCAGCCGCACCTCGACGCCGCGCTCCTGCGCGAACAGCGGGGCGTTCACGTAGCTCACGGTCTCGTCGACGATGTCCTCGAAGACGCCCTTGAGCGCGGACAGCTCCAGCACCTTGACGTCGTGCTGGGTGATCTCGCCGTACACCTCGACGTCGAGCCGGACGGCGACCTCGCCCGCGAGCGCGGTGAAGATCCGCCCCAGCTTCTCGGCCAGCGGCAGCCCGGGGCGTACGTCCTCGGCGATCACGCCGCCCTGCACGTTCACCGCGTCCGGGACCAGCTCGCCCGCGAGGGCCAGCCGCACCGAGCGCGCGACCGCGATGCCCGCCTTCTCCTGGGCCTCGCCGGTGGAGGCGCCCAGGTGCGGGGTGGCGACCACGTTGTCGAACTCGAACAGCGGGGAGTCGGTGCACGGCTCCTTGGAGAACACGTCCAGACCGGCACCGGCCACCCGGCCCTCCTTGAGGGCCGCGGCCAGCGCCGTCTCGTCGACGATCCCGCCGCGGGCGGCGTTGACGATGCGGACGTCCGGCTTGACCCGGCGCAGCGCCTCGTCGCCGATCAGACCGACCGTCTCGGGGGTCTTGGGCAGGTGGACGGTGATGAAGTCTGAGACCTCGAGCAGCTCGTCGAGCGTGAGCAGCTTCACACCCATCTGCGCGGCGCGCGCGGGCTGCACGTACGGGTCGTACGCGACGATCTTCATGCCGAAGGCGGACATGCGCTGGGCGACCAGGACGCCGATGCGGCCGAGGCCGACGACGCCGAGGGTCTTCTCGCTCAGCTCCACACCGGTGTACTTGCTGCGCTTCCACTCGCCGTTCTTCAGGGCGGCGTTCGCCTGCGGGATGTTGCGGGCGGTGGCGACCAGCAGGCCGCAGGCCAGCTCGGCGGCGGTGACGATGTTGGACGTCGGCGCGTTGACGACCATGACGCCCGCCTTGGTGGCGGCGGAGACGTCCACATTGTCCAGGCCGACGCCCGCGCGGGCGACCACCTTCAGCTTCTTCGCCGCGGCGATGGCTTCCGCGTCGACCTTGGTCGCGCTGCGGACGAGGATCGCGTCCACGTCGGCAAGGGCGGGAAGCAGTTCGTCTCGGTCCGCGCCGTTGCAGCTCCGGATCTCGAAGTCCGGGCCCAGGGCGTCGACCGTGGCGGGCGACAGCTCTTCGGCGATGAGTACGACAGGTTTACCGGGGGAAGCAGTGCTCACGTGGTCTTCAGTCCTCACTAGTCCTCAGCGGACGGCCGTCCCGACGGCCGCAGGCGGTGAAGGGTTCCAGCCGCGTGGAAGACGCACGACGCTGTGAGCCTGACGCGTTTGTTGCAGGAAAGTGTAGTAGCGCTCGGGCCTGTGTAATGCGCCAATGCGGCAGGATCACCCGCACGTGGTGGTGCGCGGCGGACAAAGCCGAACCGGGTGTGGCGGAGGTTCCAGGGAACCCCCGCCACACCCGGGGCACGGTCCGCCGCGCCGTCCGGGCGCTTACGCCTCGTCGTCGACCCAGCTCATGAGCTTGCGCAGCTCCTTGCCGGTGGTCTCCAGGAGGTGGTCCTCGTCCGCCTTCTTCAGCTCGTTGTACTTCGGCAGGCCGGCGTTGTACTCCGCCATCCAGTTCTTGGCGAAGGTGCCGTCCTGGATCTCGCCGAGGATCTTCTTCATCTCGGCCTTGGTGGAGTCGTTGATGATCCGCGGGCCGGAGACGTAGTCGCCCCACTCGGCGGTCTCGGAGATCGACCAGCGCATCTTCTCCAGGCCGCCCTCGTACATGAGGTCCACGATCAGCTTCAGCTCGTGGAGGCACTCGAAGTACGCGATCTCCGGCTGGTAGCCGGCCTCGGTCAGGGTCTCGAACCCGGCCTTGACCAGCGCCGCGGTGCCACCGCACAGCACCGCCTGCTCACCGAAGAGGTCGGTCTCGGTCTCCTCGGTGAAGGTGGTCTTGATGACACCGGCCCGGGTGCCGCCGATGCCCTTGGCGTACGAGAGGGCGAGCGCGAAGGCGTTGCCCGTGGCGTCCTGCTCGACGGCCGCGATGCACGGCACGCCGCGGCCCTCCTCGTACTGGCGGCGGACCAGGTGGCCCGGGCCCTTGGGGGCGACCATGCAGACGTCGACGTTGGCCGACGGCTTGATGAAGTCGTACCGGATGTTGAGGCCGTGGCCGAAGAACAGCGCGTCGCCGTCCTTCAGGTTGTCCTTCACGGACTCCTCGTAGACCTTGGCCTGGATCGGGTCCGGGACCAGGATCATGATGACGTCGGCCTCCGCGGCCGCCTCCGCGGGGGTCACCACGCGCAGACCCTGCTCCTCGGCCTTGGCCTTGGACTTGGAGCCCTCGTGCAGGCCGACGCGGACGTCGACGCCCGAGTCGCGCAGCGACAGCGCGTGGGCGTGGCCCTGGCTGCCGTAGCCAAGGATCGCGACCTTGCGGCCCTGGATGATGGACAGGTCGGCGTCGTCGTCGTAGAACAGCTCGGCCACTTCGGGATTCTCCTAGCGTGTGGGTTGTGCGTCCCACCGTATGACGGGCGGGCGGGTGAAGGTTCGGGGGTCTCGTCAGGCGGACCGGTCGAGCGCGCGCAGGCTCCGGTCGGTGATGGAGCGGGCGCCGCGCCCTATGGCGATCGTGCCGGACTGCACCAGCTCCTTGATGCCGTACGGTTCCAGCATCTTGAGCATGGCTTCGAGCTTGTCGCTGCTGCCCGTGGCCTCGATGGTCACGGCCTCCGGGGAGACGTCCACGGTCTTGGCGCGGAACAGCTGGACGATCTCGACGATCTGGGAGCGGGTCTCGTTGTCGGCGCGGACCTTCACGAGAACGAGTTCCCGCTGAATGGCCGAGCCGTCCTCCAGCTCCACGATCTTCAGGACGTTGACGAGCTTGTTGAGCTGCTTGGTGACCTGCTCCAGCGGGAGCTCCTCGACATTGACCACGATGGTGATGCGGGAGATGTCGGGGTGCTCGGTGACGCCCACGGCGAGCGAGTCGATGTTGAAGCCGCGGCGGGAGAACAGGGCGGCGATCCGGGCGAGGATGCCGGGGGTGTTCTCCACCAGGACGGAGAGCGTGTGCTTGGACATGCGGTGCGTCTCTCTTCTTCTCTCGGCCCCGGGCCTCAGTCGTCTTCGCTGTCGCCGAAGTCCGGGCGGGTGTCGCGCGCCGCCAGGATCTCGTCGTTGGAGGTGCCGGCCGCGACCATCGGCCAGACCATGGCGTCCTCGTGGACGATGAAGTCCACGACCACCGGCCGGTCGTTGATCGCGTTGGCCTTCTCGATCACGGCGTCGAGGTCGGCCGGGTCCTCGCAGCGGATGCCGATGCAGCCCATGGCCTCGGCGAGCTTCACGAAGTCCGGGACCCTGGTGCCGGCGCTCGGCTGGGCGGTGTCCGCCCCCGGGCCGGAGTGCAGCACGGTGTTGGAGTAGCGCTGGTTGTAGAACAGGGTCTGCCACTGGCGGACCATGCCCAGCGCGCCGTTGTTGATGATCGCGACCTTGATCGGGATGTTGTTCAGCGCGCAGGTGACCAGCTCCTGGTTGGTCATCTGGAAGCAGCCGTCCCCGTCGATCGCCCAGACCGTACGGTCCTCCGCACCGGCCTTGGCGCCCATGGCCGCCGGGACGGCGTAGCCCATGGTCCCGGCGCCGCCGGAGTTCAGCCAGGTCGCGGGCTTCTCGTACTGGATGAAGTGGGCGGCCCACATCTGGTGCTGGCCGACGCCCGCGGCGAAGACCGTGCCCTCCGGGGCCAGCTCGCCGATCCGCTGGATGACCTGCTGCGGCGACAGGCTGCCGTCCTCGGGCAGGTCATAGCCGAGCGGGTAGGTCTCGCGCCACCGGTTCAGGTCCTCCCACCAGCCGGTGTAGTCGCCCGTGTGGCCCGCGTCGTGCTCGGCCTGGACGGCGACGACCAGATCCGCGATGACCTCGCGGGCGTCACCGACGATCGGCACGTCGGCGGCGCGGTTCTTGCCGATCTCCGCCGGGTCGATGTCCGCGTGCACGATCTTGGCGAACGGGGCGAACGAATCGAGCTTGCCGGTGACCCGGTCGTCGAAGCGCGCGCCGAGCGCCACGATCAGGTCCGCCTTCTGGAGGCTGGTGACGGCGGCGACGGTGCCGTGCATGCCCGGCATGCCGAGGTGGAGGTGGTGGCTGTCGGGGAAGGCCCCGAGCCCCATCAGGGTGGTGGTGACCGGCGCCCCGGTCAGCTCGGCCAGCACCCGCAGCTCGGCGGTGGCGTGCGCCTTGAGGACGCCGCCGCCCACGTACAGCACCGGGCGCTCGGCCTGGCTGATCAGCCGGGCGGCCTCGCGGATCTGCTTGGCGTGCGGCTTGGTCACCGGGCGGTAGCCGGGCAGGTCGGTCTGCGGCGGCCAGGAGAAGGTGGTCTTGGCCTGGAGCGCGTCCTTGGCGATGTCGACCAGGACCGGGCCGGGGCGGCCGGTGGCGGCGATGTGGAACGCCTCGGCGATCGTGCGCGGGATGTCCTCGGCCTTGGTGACCAGGAAGTTGTGCTTGGTGATCGGCATCGTGATGCCGCAGATGTCCGCCTCCTGGAAGGCGTCCGTGCCGATCGCCTTGGAGGCCACCTGGCCGGTGATCGCGACGATCGGGACCGAGTCCATGTGGGCGTCGGCGATCGGGGTGACCAGGTTGGTGGCGCCGGGTCCGGAGGTCGCCATGCAGACGCCGACCTTGCCGGTGGCCTGGGCGTAACCGGTGGCGGCGTGGCCCGCACCCTGCTCGTGGCGGACGAGTACGTGCCTGACCTTCGAGGAGTCCATCATCGGGTCGTACGCGGGGAGGATCGCACCGCCGGGAATCCCGAAGACGGTGTCGGCGCCCACCTCCTCGAGCGAGCGGATGAGGGACTGCGCGCCCGTGACGTGCTCGACGGTGGCGGACTGCGGTCCGCCGTTACGGGCCCGCGGCTGGGGATGATGGGCCCCGGAGGCCTGCTCGGTCATCGGCATTCTCTTCTCGAATGAGGTGTGATGCGGGGAGGGAGGCGGTGCACAGGCGTCAGTGCAACAAAAAACCCCTCGTGCCGTTAGGCAAGCGAGGGGAGCGCGCCGGAGAGGGTCCGCAGGTCTTCAACATGAGCCTGCTCAGCCGACGCGCTGTCCAAGTACGAGAATTCGGGTGCGCATGGCTCCGACCCTCCCCCCCGCGCGTATCAGGTGTCAAGTGGGTGGGACGGGAGTCTCAGTATTTGAGCGGGTCGGTGGGTGGGTGTGCGCCGCCTCCGGGCGGCGGGGCCCATGCCCGCCGTATCCGCCGTGCCGCACCGGCAGCCCGCCTCCGACCAGGACCGGAGCGTCCGAGCGCGGCACCGGATAGCTGCCGCGGGTCAGCGCCCGGCGCAGCCGGTGCTCGTCCAGCGGTCCGCTGAAGGCCATGCCCTGGGCGTGGGTGCACCCCATGCCGCGCAGGGTCACCAGCTGCTCGGGCAGGTCCACGCCCTCCGCGATGGACTGCATCCCGAGGTCGCCGCCGATCCTCAGCAGCCCTGAGGTGATCTTGTGCAGCCGGGACGACTCCACCACCCCCTCGACCAGTCCCTGGTCCAGCTTGAGCACATCGATGGGGAGCCTGCGCAGCGCCCGGATCGCGGCATAGCCGCTGCCGAACCCGTCGAGGGCGATCCGCACCCCCAGTCGGCGCAGCGCGCCGAGGCGGTGCTCCAGCTCGTCCAGCGGCACCCGGGGGTCGCTGTCGGTCAGCTCCAGGATCAGCGCACCGGACGGCAGTCCGTGCCGGGCGAGCAGGGTCTCGACGGCCTTGGGCGGCATCGACTTGTCGACCAGCCGCCCGGCGGGCAGCCGTACGCAGACGGGGAGCACATGGCCGTCGCGGCGGCGCTGGGCGGCCTGTTCGACGGCGGCCTCCAGCGTCCAGCGGGTCAGCTCGGCGGTGCGGGCGCCTTCCTCACCGGCGCGGCCGTGGTCGCCGCCGCGCCCGTTGTTGTCGGCGACCCTCAGGAACTCGGCCGGGGTGAACAGGATGCCCTGGGCCGAGCGCCAGCGGGGCTGCGCCGCGACGGCGGTGACCCGCCCGGTCGCCAGCTCCACGACGGGCTGGTGCAGCAGCACGAACTCGCCGTCGTGCAGGGCGGCGCGCAGCCGCGTCTGGACCTCGGCGCGGCGCGCCACCTCGGCCTGCATCTGTGGTGCGTACAGCTCGACCCGGTTCTTCCCGGCGGCCTTGGCCCGGTACATGGCCAGGTCGGCGTTGCGCATCAGGGCGCCGGGGCTGGTGCCGGGCTCGGCGAAGGCGACGCCGATGCTGGCGGCGACCCGCACCTCGGTGCCGCCCTCCACCCGGTAGGGCTGGGAGAGCCGGGCCCGCAGCCGGTCGGCGATCTCCAGGATGCGGCATTCGCGGGTGCTGGCGTCGTCGGCGCCGTCGCCCACGATGAGGGCGGCGAACTCGTCGCCCCCGAGCCGGGCGGCGCAGTCGCCGGAGCCGGACCGCACGGACTCCTGGAGCCGGCGGGCGGCCTGGACCAGCAGTTCGTCGCCCGCCTGGTGGCCGACGGTGTCGTTGACGGCCTTGAAGCCGTCGAGGTCGATGAAGAGCACGGCGGTGCCCGCGTCGGTGCGGCGGCGCCCGCCGACCGCGTGCCGGACCCGCTTGGTGAACAGGGCGCGGTTGGGCAGGTCGGTGAGCGGGTCGTGCTCGGCGCTGTGCTGGAGCTGGGCCTGGAGCCGGACCCGCTCGGTGACATCGCGGCTGTTGAAGATCAGGCCGCCGTGGTGGCGGTTGACCGTCGACTCCACGTTGAGCCAGTCGCCGGAGCCGGAGCGGAAGCGGCACTCGATACGGGTGGTGGGCTCCTCGCACGGCGACGCGGCCAGGAACCGGCGCACCTCGTGGACCACCGGGCCCAGGTCCTCGGGGTGGATGAGCGAGGCCAGTTCGGAGCCCTCCAGCTCGCCCGCGTCCCGCCCGTAGACGCCGGAGGCGGCCGGGCTGACGTACCGCAGGATGCCGGTGGGCGCGGCGATCATGATCACATCGCTGGAGCTCTGCACCAGGGAGCGGAAGTGGTTCTCCGCCTGCGCCAGCTCCTGGGTGAGCGCGATGTTGTCCATCAGCATGATCGCCTGCCGGACCAGGAGGGCGAGCACGACCGCGCAGGCGGTGAAGAGCACCACCCCGTCGACCGGGCGGCCGTCCATCACGTTGAACAGGATGCCCAGGGTGCAGACGGCGGCGGCGAGATACGGCGCCAGGGCGGCGAAGGCACCCGCGGTGGGGCGGCTCCGCCCCTCGGGGCGGCGCGCCGCGGGCGGCGGGCTCTCGGCGGCGTCCCGCCGGGCCACCCAGGGCGCGTACGCCAGCAGCATCGACCCGGCGAACCAGCCCGCGTCCAGGATCTGGCCGGAGCGGTAGTGGTCGTGCAGCAGCGGCGAGGTGAACAGCGCGTCGCACAGCACGGTCAGGGCGAACGCGCCGATCGCGGTGTTGACCGCCGGCCGGCTGGCCGACGACGAGCGCCGGAAGTGCAGCACGATCACCATGCTGACCAGCACGATGTCCAGCAGCGGATAGGCGAGCGAGAAGGCCCTGCGGGTCACGCTCCCGGCGTCCCCGCCGAACGGCCCGGTGTGGGCGAGCGCGAGACTCCAGGACAGGGTCATCAGGGATCCGGCGATCAGCCAGGCGTCCAGTCCCAGGCAGATCCACCCGGCCCGGTTCTCCGGGCGCTTGGCGAGCACCAGCATCCCCACGATCGCGGGCGGCGCGAAGAGGAGGAAGCAGACGTCGGCGAACGAGGGGGTGGGCACGGGGCGGCCCAGCACCACCTCGTACCAGCCCCAGGTGCCGTTGCCCAGCGCGGTCATGGCGGACGAGGCCGCGAACAGCAGCCAGGCCGGGCGCATCCGCCCCGAGTTCCGGCGCCCGTGCCACAGGCAGGACGCGGCGGCGGCGAGGGCGGCCGCGGCGAGGCCGAAGTCGCCCATGAAGACGGCCAGTTCGGATGATCCCCAGCCGAGCACCGCGCCCACCGCGTATCCACCGCAGACCAGGGCCAGGACGACCTGCGGCAGCAGCCGGGCGCCGCCGGAGACCGCCGGGCGGGCGAGCACCGCTCCGGTGGCGCTCACCGCACTGCCGCCCGTCGTGTGCGGGGGCGCGGCTCGGCGAGCCCTATCCCCATGAGCTTCGTCATCGAGAGCCGCGCGGCTGCGCGGAAAAGTCGCGGTCGACGCCTGAGCTGCGTCGGGTCGTTGGTCCATTGGCCATACATCGCCCGTCGCCCCCCTCGAGTTCCGGTCCATCGCTGACGCCGTCAGGTCATTGGCGCAGCCCCCGCTCGGGACGATACACCAGACTGGTCACTCAGGGACATAGACCATCTACTCACCGTAATCGACTACGGCGTTGTATATACGGAGTGCAGTCAATCGATGCCTGTATGTACTGCCAGGGGCATGTTGCCCCCTCGTCTACCCCGTGGTCATCATGAGATGTTCCAGCGGCTCGCCCGCGGCGAACCGGTGCAGCTGGGCGCGCAACAGCCGCTTGGCGCGGGGCAGGAAGGCCGACGAGGGACCGCCCACGTGCGGGGTGATGAGCACTCCTGGAGCGTGCCACAGCGGATGCCCGGCGGGCAGTGGTTCGGGGTCGGTCACATCCAGCGCGGCCCGCAGCCGGCCGCTCTCCACCTCGGCGAGGAGCGCCTTGGTGTCCACCACCGCGCCCCGTGCGACGTTCACCAACAGCGCTCCGTCCTTCATCTTCGCCAGGAAGTCCGCCCCGACCAGCCCCCGGGTCCGGTCGGTCAGCGGGGTCACCAGGACAACGACGTCGGCGTCCGGAAGCAGTTGAGGCAAGGCGTCGATCGGGTGCACCGGACCGCGCTCGGTCGTACGCGGGGAGCGCGCGACGCGCGCCACCCGCTCGCACTCAAAGGGCTCGAGCCGGTCCTCGATCGCGCTGCCGATCGAGCCGTACCCGACGATCAGAACGGACTTGTCGGCGAGCGCCGGACGGAATCCTGGGGTCCACTCCCCGGCGTCCTGGGCACGGACGAAGGTGGGAATGTCGCGCAGCGAGGCGAGAATCAGGGTCAGGGCCAGCTCGGCGGTGCTCGCGTTGTGCAGCCCCCGGGCGTTGCACAGCTGCACATCGGGGACAACACGTGACATGGCGGGCAGCAGGCTGTCTATGCCCGCGGTGAGCGTCTGGATCACCCGCAGGCCCGTCATGGCCTCCAGCGGACGGGCCAGCACCTCGGGGCTCTTCATGTACGGCGCGCAGTAGAAGGCGACGCGCGCGGGGTCGGTGGGGTAGTCGGGACCGCCGTCCCAGTGGGCGTACTCCAGGTTCTCGGGCAGGCCCTCGATCTCGTCCGGCGCGATCGGCAGCCAGGCGAGGGGGCGGGCCGAGTCTCCGGACGCGGCATGAGACGAATCGTGGTGCCGGAACGTATCGCTGTCATCTGCACTCATGCCAGGAGGCTATGCGAAGTGAGGCTCTCCGCAGAGGTTAGTTTGGTGCGAGAAACGGGAGGGGTCAGTCCAGGTGGAGCGCAGGACAATCGGAGCGGCGGCGCTCGAAGTGGGTGCGATCGGCCTTGGATGCATGCCCATGAGCTGGGCGTACACCGCTTCGCAGCGCAACGGCGAGCACTCGCTGCGCGCCGTGCACACCGCGCTCGACGTGGGCGCGAACCTGCTCGACACCGCCGACATGTACGGACCCTTCACCAATGAACTGCTGGTGGGCCGGGTGCTCAAGGAGCGGCGCGCGGACGCCTTCGTGTCCACCAAGTGCGGACTGCTGGTCGGTGAGCAGCACATCGTGGCCAACGGGCGGCCCGGCTATGTGAAGCGGGCGTGCGACGCCTCGCTGCGGCGGCTCCAGACCGATGTGATCGATCTCTACCAGCTGCACCGTGCCGACCCCGAGGTGCCCATAGAGGAGACCTGGGGCGCGATGGCGGAGCTGGTCGCGGCGGGAAAGGTCCGGGCACTGGGGCTGTGCGCGGTGGGGGCGCGGGCCCAGCGGCGTGCCGGGGCCCGGATGCACGACGCGACGGTGCGCCAGCTGGAGCGGGTGCAGCAGGTCTTCCCGGTGAGCTGTGTGCAGGCGGAGCTGTCGGTGTGGTCGCCCGAGGCGCTGGAGGCGCTGGTGCCGTGGTGTGCCTCGCGCGGGGTGGGCTTCCTGGCGGCGATGCCGCTGGGCAACGGCTTCCTGACCGGGACGCTCACGCCGGGGCAGGGGTTCGAGCCGGAGGACATGCGGGCCCGGCACCCGCGCTTCACGGCGGAGATGATGGCGGCGAACCAGCCCATCGTGGCCGGGCTGCGGCGGGTGGCGCGGCGGCACGGGGAGTCGGTGACGGCGGCTCAGGTGGCGCTGGCGTGGCTGCTGGCCCAGGGGCCGCACGTGGTGCCGGTGCCGGGGACCAAGCGGGAGGACTGGGCGGCGGAGAACGCCGCGGCGGCGGAGGTGATGCTGACGGCCGAGGACCTGGCCGAGATCGCGACGCTGCCGCCCGCCCGGGGGTCGTGGGACTGAAGGTGCCCCGGGGGCCCAAGGGGCGCGTGGGCTCTGGTTCCGGGAAGGGAACCCGCCGCGAAGCTGCGGTGTATAAGAATCAGTGCCGTGCCGCGGCACACGTGCCCCACCGAGAGGAACCCGACCGTGCCACGTCCTCGCATCACCCCCGCCCTCGCCGCCACTGCCGCCCTGCTGCTGCTCACCGGCTGCTCGACCGGCGACGGCGGGTCCCCCTTCGAGCAGTCGAGTTCACCCGCGCCCGGGAAGGAGGGGTCCAAGGGCGGCTCCCCGTCGTCGGCGGCGCCCTCGGGCAGTGAGTCGGCCGCGCCGAAGAAGGGGTCGGCCAAGGTGGCGAGCCTGCTCACCACCAACCTGAAATCGCCCTGGGGGGTGGCCCCGCTGCCGGGTGGGGACCTGCTGGTGTCCTCCCGGGACACCGGGAAGATCTTCAAGGTCGCGGCGGACAGCGGGAAGCAGACCGAGCTGGGGTCCGTGCCCGGCGTCTCCCCCGCGGGCGAGGGCGGCCTGCTGGGGCTGGCGGTCTCCTCCGACTTCGGCACGGACCACATGGTGTACGCGTACTTCACCACCGACTCGGACAACCGGATCGTGCGGATGGTGTACGACGACAAGCGCCCCGCGGGCGATCAGCTGGGCGCCCCGGACACGATCTTCAAGGGCATCCCCAAGGGGGCGATCCACAACGGCGGCCGGATCGCCTTCGGCCCCGACAAGATGCTCTACGCGGGCACGGGCGAGAGCGGTGAGCGGGGGCTCGCCCAGGACAAGGACTCGTTCGGCGGCAAGATCCTGCGGATGACCCCGGACGGTGAACCGGCGCACGGCAATCCGTCGGCCGATTCGGTCGTCTACTCCTACGGTCACCGCAATGTGCAGGGGCTGGCCTGGGACACCCGGAAGCGGCTGTGGGCATCGGAATTCGGCCAGGACACCTGGGACGAGCTGAATCTGATCCGGCCGGGCAAGAACTACGGCTGGCCGGAGGCGGAGGGCAAGTCCGGGGAGAAGGGGTTCGTCGATCCGGTCGAGCAGTGGAAGCCCGAGGACGCTTCGCCGAGCGGCATCGCGTTCGCCAAGGGCTCCATCTGGATGGCGGGGCTGCGCGGCGAGCGGCTGTGGCGGATTCCGCTGCGGGGCACCAAGCCGGTGGCCGAGCCACAGGCGTTCCTCACCGGGAAGTACGGGCGGCTGCGCACCGTGGTCGCCACGGACGACGGTGGGCTGTGGTTGGTCACGAGCAATACGGACGGGCGGGGCGACCCGGGCAAGGACGATGACCGGATCCTGCGGCTGGACATCAGCTGACGCGGGCGGGTCCGGCCCCTTTTCGGGCGGTCTGCTTACACTGGCCCCAGTCCCACACCTACGGGGGTCGCCATGTTCAACCTCATCGAGGAGCTGTTCGCGCCCGGTCGCAGGCACACCGAAGAGGAGCGCAACCGGCTGGAGTTCACGCTGGAGGACGTCGGCGACAGCGACCCCCCGTGGAAGGGTCCGATAGACCTCGACTCCGGCCAGGTGGTGATCCGCCCCCGCGAGGGCTGACCGCGCTGACCACCCCGGAAGGCGCGCCTTACGGCACGAGCGTGCGGGCCGCGTCCTCCTCGGGCGCGCGCGGCCTGGGCACGGGCAGCGGCCGCTGATCCGGGTCCGGATCCGGCGCCTCGATGCTGATGCGCGGCAGCATCCGCTCCAGCCAGCCCGGCAGCCACCAGTTGGCGCCGCCGAGCAGATGCATCAGCGCGGGCACCAGCAGCGTGCGGAGGACGAAGGCGTCCAGGGCGACCGCGGCCGCCAGCCCGATGCCGAACATGGCGATGATCCGGTCGCCGCTGAGCACGAACGCCGAGAAGACGGCGATCATGATGACGGCCGCGGAGTTGATGACCCGGCTGGTCTCGGCGAGGCCCACCCGGACCGCGACCCGGTTGTCGCGGGTGTGCTGCCACTCCTCGTACATCCGGCTGACCAGGAACACCTGATAGTCCATGGAGAGCCCGAAGAGCACCGACACCATGATCACTGGCAGAAAGGGCTCGATCGGGCCCGCCCTGCCGAGCCCCAGTGGCTCGCTCCCCCAGCCCCACTGGAAGACCGCGACCACGACGCCGAAAGAAGCGGCGACGGCGGCCACATTCATGACCGCCGCCTTGACCGGGATGCCGATGCTGCGGAACGCGAGCAGCAACAGCACACATCCCAGCGCCACCACCACCCCCACGAACAGCGGCAGCTTGGAGACGATCACCGTCGCGAAGTCGTCGTAGCCCGCGGTCAGCCCGCCGACGTACACCCGCAGCGAGGTGCCCTCCTCGGCCTTCGGCAGGACGTCGGTGCGCAGACGCTCGACGAGCCCCGAGGTATCGGGCGACTGCGGGGCGGTGGTGGGCACGACCGTGATCACGCCGGTGTCGCCCGTGCCGCCGAGGTCCGCGGCGCTCACCGAGGCGACGCCCTCGGTGGTGCGCAGGGTGGTGGTCAGCCGGGTGAAGGCCATCCGGTCCTCGGCGCCGTCGATACTGCCGATGAGCGTCAGCGGTCCGTTGAAGCCGGGCCCGAACCCCTCGGCGAGCAGGTCGTACGCCTGCCGAGTGGTCGAGGTCTCGGGGTTGTTGCCCTGGTCGGAGGTGCCGAGCCGGAGCGAGAGGGTGGGCAGGGCGAGGGCCAGCATGACGGCGACGGCGACCCCGCCCAGCACCTTGGGGTGGCGTTCCACGAAGGACGCCCAGCGGGTGGCGAGGCCGGGCACCGTCCTGGTCCGCGGCCCGTCCTCGGCCAGTCGTCGGCGTTCGCGACGGTTGAGGGCCCGCATCCCGATCAGCCCGAGCAGCGCGGGCAGCAGGGTGATGGAGGCGGCGACGGTGAGCGCGACCGTCAGCGCGGCGGCGACCGCGACGCCGTTCAGGAAGCTCAACCGCAGCACCAGCATGCCCAGCAGGGCCAGACACACGGTCGCGCCCGCGAAGATCACCGCGCGGCCCGAGGTGGTCACCGCGCGCTGTGCGGCCTCGGCGACCGGCAGCCCCTGCCGCAGCCCCCGGCGGTGCCGGGTGACGATGAACAGGGCGTAGTCGATGCCGACGCCGAGCCCGATCAGCATGCCGAGCATCGGCGCGAAGTCGGCGACGTTCATGGCGTGGCCGAGCAGCCCGATCGCCGCGTACGCGGTGCCGACGCCGACGAGCGCGGTGGCGATCGGCAGCAGCGTCGCCGCGAGCGAGCCGAAGGCCAGGAAGAGGACGACGGCGGCCACGGCGACGCCGATGGCCTCGCTGAGGTGGGCGGGCCCGGCCGTCTCGGTGAGCCCGGCGCCCGCGCCGCCCATCTCGACCTCCAGCCCGGGGACGGCGGCCGAGCGCGCGGTGTCCAGGACCCGGCGTACCTCGTCCTTGCCCAGGTCGGCGGCGGGTTCGCGGAAGACGACGGTGGCGTATGCGGTGTGCTGGTCGGCGCTGATGCGGCTGGTGTCGTCGGTGCCGTACGGACCGGTGACCGAGACGACGCCGGGCAGGTCGGCGACGCGCCCCAGCGCCGCCGTCATCCGCCGCTCGACGTCCGCGGAGCGCACGGTTCCGGCCTGGTCGGCGGTGTGCCACACGATGGTGTCGGTGTC
This sequence comes from Streptomyces botrytidirepellens, assembly GCF_003721215.1. Taxonomy (NCBI): domain Bacteria; kingdom Bacillati; phylum Actinomycetota; class Actinomycetes; order Kitasatosporales; family Streptomycetaceae; genus Streptomyces; species Streptomyces botrytidirepellens. The sequence continues at coordinate 1,036 of NZ_RIBZ01000843.1, read as the reverse complement.
CCCGGCCCGGTCCGGGAACCGCTGCTCCAGCAGGCGCGAGACCGTGGAGGATTCGGTGCCGGGGATGTCGTAGTCGTTGGAGTACGCGGATCCGGTCACGGCCGCCGCGGTCGCGACCCCCGCGAAGGCGGCCAGCCAGAGCACGATCACGACGGCGCTGCGTCTGATACACCATCGTGCGAGTGCGGCCATGGCTGCTTTCCGGTCTGTGCACCAAGTGCGGCGTGATGTGCTTGTGACCAGAGCACTGTGTCAGCCGGAAAAGATCCTTTGTCCCCTTTGTGGGCTTCCCCACATCCGGAGTGACTTCCTCCGATCGTCATCGGGTCAGTGGCCGGCTCAGCCGCTGACCGAGGGGCGCCCGTTCTCGATGTGCCCGGTCAGGCGGCGGTGGAAGGAGTCGTCGCCCTCGGCCGTCAGCACCAGGTCGTACCAGCCGCGGCCCTCCTTCGCCGAGAACTCCACGGCCTTCGTCGAGCCCGCCCGCACGCTCACCGTCCGCTGCCGCGCGTCCGCGTCCGCCACATAGGCGCGCGGGCGCACGGCGACCTCGATCGCGCGCTCCCCCTTGTTGGTGATGGTGAGCGTCAGCTGCCGACGACGGCCGTCGATACCGCCGCGCACCCGCAGTCCGGCCGCGGCGCCGTCGGCCGTGCCCCGGAACTCGCGGCGGAAGCCGTTCGGCCCGGTGACGACGAAGTCATACGCCCCGTCCCGCACCGGAACGTCCCAGGTGGACAGGGCCCCGGGCGCCAGGTCGCGGTGCTGGGGCGCCTCGTACTCGCCCGCGTACGGGAAGAGGATGGCGTGCGCGCTGCGCACCCCGGCGTTGGCGAGCGCCAGCCGCATCACCCCCGCCCGCGGCTCGAACACCCCGGACACCTCCGGCTGATACGGCAGCGGGCGGGCCGGACGCCTGCCCTCCTCCTGCCGCGGCATCCGCTGGTCGGCGGGCGGCCGCGGCGTCCAGTGCGCGCGGTCCGCCGGGGGCGGCCCCGGGCGGCGCAGGGGCTGCGGGGCGGCGGCGCCGCCGAAG
>NZ_RIBZ01000841.1:0-19930 GCF_003721215.1 Streptomyces botrytidirepellens | reverse complement strand
GCGTCGCTGCGGCGGCTCGCCGCCGAGGCGGCCGTCGCGCTGCACCGCCGCGGCGCCCCGTCCGGGGTGCTCGGCGGGGACGAGGCGCGCCCCGTCCACCTGGTCTCGCTCGGGTCCGCGGAGACCCGCGACCCGGCACCGTATCTGGCGGTCGTCGCGCCCTCCGCGCCGCGCTGCGGGGTGCTGCTCGCCGACGCGTCCCGCATCCTCGCCCTGAGCTGGCGGGCGGAAGAGGCCGAACGGGCGCGCCGCCGCGTCGAGTCGGCCGAGGCGCACAGCCGGGAGGCGGTGCTGCACCTGCTCATGGTCGGCAGCCTGCCCGCGGCGCAGCGGATCGCCGCCGCGCTGCGCCCGGCGCTGCCCGCCGTGCTCCAGGTGTACGTGATCGAGTGCCCGGTCGACCGGCGGAGCGAGATCGCGGCCCGGATCAACGCCTCGGTGCGCGGCCGGGCCTGGGTGGTGCCGTGTCCGGTGCGCCCCAACCACCTCATCTCGCTGGTCCCCACCCAGGGGGAGCCGGTCGCGCCGGACGGCGAGCCGCTGGACCGGCTGATCACCCGGCAGGAGACGGAGTGCCGGGTCGGGGTGAGCGCGGAGATCGCGCTGCGGGACACCGCGGTCGGCTACGAGCAGGCGTTCCACGCGCTGGCGGTGGCCCGTAACGCACCGCAGCGGTCCGCCGGTTTCGGCGGGCACAGCGATGTGACGGTCCTGTCGAGCCCGGAGGGGCACTCCTGGGCGAGCGAACTGCTGGCGCCGTGCCTGGAGTACGCGCCGACCCGCCGCGCCGACCCCGGCCCGGCGGAGCTGATCGGCACCCTCGGCTCCTGGCTCAGCTTCGGCAGCGCGGCCAGCCGCCATCTGAAGATCCACCGCAACACGCTGGCCGCGCGGGTGCGCCACATCGACGGCCTGCTCGGCGTGGACGTCAGCCACAGCCTGGCCGCCCAGTCGGCCGCCTGGCTCGCGCTGCGGCTGCACCAGGCGCCCCGCGGCACGGCCCCGGCCGGGCACCCCGCCACCCTCGACGGGGTGCTGTCCGCGCCCACCGCCGCGGTCTGGGCGCGGGCCCAGCTGCGGCCGCTGGAGCAGGCGAAGCTGACGGCCGGTCCCGAGACCGTACGGGCCTGGCTGCGCGCCGACGCCCGGCTGCCCGCGGCCGCCTCCGCCCTCGGGATCTCGCTGCCCGGGGCCCGTAAGCGGCTGACCAAGGCCGAGGACGCGCTGGGGCGTTCGCTGCTGAGCGCGCCGAGCGCGAAGTACGAACTGTGGCTGGCGATGCGGGCGTTGGGCGACCTCTGAACCGACCGCCCGCAGATCACCGTTCGAACGGCAACCTCGCGGCGCGGTCACTGTGCACTTCGTTCCTCGCCGCCCCGGCCGCCCGCGCCTACTGTCCTGAGTGAGCCCGGCGGGGCCGCTCCGCTCCCCAACACCCACCCCGCCGCTCTCCCTCAGGGCCGTGCCCACGGACTCCCCTCCGCCGCACGGCTCCGCGATCCGGCCCGGCCCGCCGGGCCACCCATGCCGCGGCCTCCTCGGCCGTCCACCGATCCGGGGACGGGCGCCGCGCGACCACGGGGGTGTCGCGTGGCGTCCGGCCCCGTTCGTTCATGAGCCACGTTCGGGTGACGCACCGGTCAAGAGACACCTGCGCCTCTACAAGCAAATGCTTATACTCACTCGTGACGTGGTCAATCAACATCCATGACGAGGTGGCCGAATGGTTCCTCGCCCTCTGCGTGAACGATCCGCATTCGGCCGACGCGGTGGAGCAGGCCGTGGAACTCCTCGCGGAAGTGGGCCCCGGCCTCGGTCGGCCCATGGCCGACGTGATCCACGGCAGCCGGTTGCACAACCTCAAGGAGTTACGCCCCGGCTCGGCAGGGCGGACCGAGATCCGCATCCTCTTCGTCTTCGACCCCGAGCGCGAAGGCATCCTTCTCGTCGCGGGCGACAAAGCCGGACACTGGCGCCGCTGGTACGACGAAGCCGTGCCGCTCGCCGAGAAGCGGTATCAGCAATACCTCGACCACAAGGAGAAGGAGGCGGAATGACTGGCTTCACCTCATGGGACGAGGTCAAGCGGCGAGCCGAGCAGGCTCGCCGCGAGGCACATCCCGACGTCGACGAGGCGGAGTGGGCAACGCGCAAGGAGGCGGCACGCCTGGTCCAGGAGGCGCATCTCCTGGGCCACCACCTGCGGCAGCTCCGCAGGGAGCGCGGTCTCACCCAGCAGCAGGCCGCCGCCCAGCTCGGCATCACCCAGGCCCGGGTCTCCCAGTTGGAACAGGGAAAGGCCGTGGATCTCGCCGCCATGCGCGCCTACGCACAGGCGCTGGGCGCCCGGCTGACCCTCGTCCTCGAAGTCGACGACCAGCAGATCCGCATCGCCTGAGCGCGGGCAGCGGCCCCGTCGCGCCCCCAGGACCGCCGTCACGACCCTCCGTCACGACCCCAGGATCGTCGTCAGGAACTCGCCCGTCCACGCCAGCAGTTCCCGCCCGACCAGCGGCTTTCCGCCGATGCGGGCGGTCGCCGGGCGGGGCACCAGGACCTGCTGGGTGGCGGGCTTGACGATCGCGCGCTGGTAGAGCCGCTTGAGGCGGAGTTCCTGCGACTCGCGCAGCTCCACCGGCCCGAAGCGGATGTTGGAGCCCTGGAGCGTGATGTCGCCGACGCCGCAGGAACGGGCCAGCAGCCGCAGGCCCGCGACGAGGAGCAGGTTCTCCACCGGCTCGGGCAGCGGTCCGTAGCGGTCGGTCAGCTCCTCGCGGACGGCGCGGATGTCGTCCTCGCCGTTGGCCGAGGCGATGGCGCGGTACGCCTGGAGGCGCAGCCGCTCGCCCGGCGCGTAGTCGTGCGGGACGTGCGCGTCGACCGGAAGCTCGATCTTGACCTCCAGCGGCGCTTCCTCCTCCTCGGCACCCTCGATCGCCGCCCGGTAGTCGGCGACGGCCTCGCCGACCATCCGTACGTACAGGTCGAAGCCGACGCCCGCGATGTGCCCGGACTGCTCGCCGCCGAGCAGGTTGCCCGCGCCGCGGATCTCCAGGTCCTTCATCGCCACGTACATGCCGGCGCCCATCTCGGTGTGCTGGGCGATGGTGGCCAGCCGCTCGTGGGCGGTCTCGGTGAGCGGCTTCTCCGGCGGGTAGAGGAAGTACGCGTATCCGCGCTCGCGGCCCCGCCCGACCCGGCCGCGCAGCTGGTGCAGCTGGGAGAGGCCGAAGTTGTCGCCGCGCTCCACGATGAGGGTGTTGGCGTTGGAGATGTCGATGCCGGACTCGACGATCGTCGTGGAGACCAGGACGTCGAACTTCTTCTCCCAGAAGTCGACCACGACCTGCTCCAGGGCGCCCTCGGACATCTGCCCGTGCGCGGTGGCGATGCGCGCCTCGGGGACGATCTCGCGGAGCCGGGCCGCGGCCCGGTCGATGGACTCGACCCGGTTGTGGATGTAGAAGACCTGGCCCTCGCGCAGCAGCTCACGGCGGATGGCCGCGCCGATCTGCTTCTGCTCGTACGGCCCGACGAAGGTCAGCACCGGGTGGCGCTCCTCCGGCGGGGTGGTGATCGTGGACATCTCGCGGATGCCGGTGACCGCCATCTCCAGGGTGCGCGGGATGGGGGTGGCGGACATGGTCAGCACGTCCACGTTGGCCCGGAGCTTCTTCAGCTGCTCCTTGTGCTCCACGCCGAAGCGCTGCTCCTCGTCGACGATGACCAGGCCCAGGTTCTTGAACGTGGTCTCGGAGGAGAACAGCCGGTGGGTGCCGATGACGACGTCGACCGAGCCGTCCCGCAGGCCCTCCAGGACGGCCTTCGCCTCGGTGTCCGTCTGGAACCGGGACAGCGCCTTGACCACGACCGGGAACTGCCCGTACCGCTCGGTGAAGGTGCCCATGTGCTGCTGGACGAGGAGCGTCGTCGGCACCAGGACGGCGACCTGCTTGCCGTCCTGGACCGCCTTGAAGGCGGCGCGCACCGCGATCTCGGTCTTGCCGTAGCCGACGTCACCGCAGATCAGCCGGTCCATCGGGACCGACTTCTCCATGTCCTCCTTGACCTCGCCGATCGTGGTGAGCTGGTCGGGGGTCTCCGCGTACGGGAACGCGTCCTCCAGCTCGCGCTGCCAGGGCGTATCGGGCCCGAAGGCGTGGCCGGGGGCGGCCATCCGCGCCGAGTACAGCTTGATCAGGTCGGCCGCGATCTCCTTGACGGCCTTCTTGGCGCGCGCCTTGGTCTTCGTCCAGTCGGCGCCGCCGAGCCGGTGCAGCGTGGGGGCCTCGCCGCCCACGTACTTGGTGATCTGCTCCAGCTGGTCGGTCGGGATGTACAGCCGGTCGCCGGGCTGACCGCGCTTGGCCGGGGCGTACTCGACCACGAGATACTCGCGGGTCGCGCCCTGCACGGTGCGCTGCACCATCTCGATGTAGCGGCCCACGCCGTGCTGCTCGTGGACGATGAAGTCGCCCGCCTCCAGGGTGAGCGGGTCGATCGTCTTGCGGCGGCGCGCGGGCATCCGCGCGCCCTCCTTGCCCGCCGCCTTCTGCCCGGACAGATCGGTCTCGGTGAGGACGGCCAGCTTCAGGCCGGGGTCGACGAAGCCGAAGTCGATGGAACCGCACGCCACGTGCACCACGGACGGCTTGATCTCGCCGAGGTCCGCGTCGAGCCGCGCCGCGATCCCCTCGCCGCTCAGCACCTCGACGGTGCGGGAGGCCGGGCCGTGGCCCTCGGTCACGTACACCGCGCGCCAGCCGTCGGCGAGCCAGCCCTTGGTGTCGGCCAGCGCGCGGGCGGTGTCGCCGCGGTACGACTCGGGGGCGTGCATGCCGAGGCTGAGGGTGTCCTGGTCCAGTTCGGCATCGGCCGCGAAGGGGCTCACCGACCACCACATCATGCCCAGCTCGCGCGCCCGGTCCCGGACGTCCGCCAGCCCCCACAGCGAGGCCGCGCCCACGTCGATCGGCGCCTCGCCGCCGCCCGCGGTGGCCGCCCACGACGCCTGGAGGAACTCCTGCGACGTGGCCACGAGGTCCGCCGCCCGGGTCCGCACCCGCTCCGGGTCGCAGACCACCGTCATGCTGCCCGCGGGCAGCACGTCCAGCAGCAGCTCCATGTCGTCGACCAGCACCGGGGCCAGGGACTCCATGCCCTCGACCGCGATCCCCTCGGCGATCTTGCCCAGCAGCTCGCCCAGCTCCGGGTGCTCCTCGGCGAGCGCCGCGGCCCGCTCCCGCACGTCGTCGGTCAACAGCAGCTCACGGCAGGGCGGGGCCCACAGCCCGTGCTCGGCGACCTCCAGGGACCGCTGGTCCGCGACCTTGAAGTAACGGATCTCCTCGACGTCGTCGCCCCAGAACTCGACCCGCAGCGGATGCTCCTCCGTCGGCGGGAAGACATCCAGGATGCCGCCGCGCACGGCGAACTCGCCGCGCTTCTCGACCAGCTCCACCCGGGAGTACGCGGCGGCCGCGAGCCCGTCCACGACCTCCTCCAGATCGGCGCTCCGCCCGGCCCGCAGACTCACCGGCTCCAGCTCGCCGAGCCCCTTGACCTGCGGCTGCAACACCGAACGCACCGGCGCCACCACCACCGACACCGGCCCCGCGGCCGGGTCGTCGGGGCTCGGATGCGCGAGCCGGCGCAGCACGGCGAGCCGGCGGCCCACCGTGTCCGACCGCGGCGACAGCCGCTCGTGCGGCAGCGTCTCCCACGACGGGTACTCCACCACCCCGTCCGGCGGCAGCAGCGACCGCAGCGCGGCCGCCAGATCCTCGGCCTCCCGGCCGGTGGCGGTCACCGCGAGCACGGGCCGCCCCGCGGAGCGCGCCAGCGCGGCGACGGCGAAGGGCCGGGCGGCGGGCGGGCCGACCAGATCCACATGGGGGCGGTTTCCGTCGGCGGCGCCGCGCACCGCCTCGGCGAGCGCGGGGTCCCGTACGACGGCGTCGAGCAGACCGGTGAGGCTCATAAAGGGCTATTCCATCCCGGAGGCGGACAACGCGAATCACCCGACACGTCACACGGGCCGGGGGTCTTCCAGAGTACGGCCCCGCGCCGACATCCTCCGCCGGGTGCGGTTTGTCCGGTCATACGGGGACGGGTGCGGACCGGCGGAGCGATCACAACGGCCAGGGGGTCACCTGGACGAGGTACAAGCGTTCCTGTCGCACAACGGTCAGGTACTGGAACATCCCGCCGGGCAGAACCTCCTCCTGCACACCGGGTGACTGTCCCTGATAGGCGGAGCCGTCCAAGTAGAGAGCCGCCGCCGCACGGACCAGCTCGTCCGCGCGCGCTTCAACCTGCGCGATGAAGGCCAGGTTCGGCGATTCGCCGATGACATGGTGAGCGTCTGGGTTGTACTCCCAGCCCCAGTCACCCATGGCCGATCTGCGCACGCGCAGCCTGCATGATCTCCCGGATCTCATCCATGGCGGCCTGCCACTTCGGATCCTCCTTGTCGAGCGTCTGGGCGGCGTGCTCGGCGGCATGCAGACGCCGGGCAACCTCGGGAAACCGCTCGATCTCGATCACCGTGGCCCACTTGACCTGAAACATGGCGATCGGCCCGAAGCTGTTGGACTGCGTGGCCATGGTGAACACCGTGTCCCGCTCGGAAGTCATCTCCGCCAAGCGGGAGGGCGCTACCTGCGCCAGAGCGGCACGCAGTGCCGGAAAGGTCTTCTCGGGTCTGGGGATCAGCGCTCCGCCATCGTGGACCGGCTGCGTGGTCATGTGTCCTCTGCCTCCAAGGGTGCCCGGCTCACCGTACGACAAGCGAGAGTGCCGCAGGGACCGGACGCATGAGAACGACGTTGCCCACGTCCGGCCCATCTCCGCGCGCGGTCCGGCACGGCCTGTGAACAGACTGATGCACATGGCAGAGCGAGAGCGGCGCACGTCCGGCGCCGGAACCAGCCGCAGCAGGACGCGGGAACGGGAGCGCGAGCCCGGGCCCGAGCAGGCGGCCGGGCACGCCTGCGACCGGCTCGCCGCGCTGATCACCCACCCCACCGAGGGGGTCTCCGCGGTGCGCCGGACCGAGGACGGCTGGCGGGTGAGCGTGGACGTGCTGGAGGTCGCCCGCATCCCCGACACGACGAGTCTGCTGGCCACGTACGAGGTGGACATCGACGAGCGGGGCGAGCTGCGCGAGTACCGGAGGGTCCGCCGCTACCGGCGCGGTGCGGCCGACGACTGCTGAGACATCGTTGAAAGGACCGCTCCGATCATGGCACCCACCACCTACACCGAAGAGGTCGTCTGCGTTCCGCGGGCGGGCACCCTGTACGACGTCATGGAGCTGATCCTCGACCGCGGCATGGTGATCGACGTGTTCGTCAGGGTCTCCCTGGTCGGCATCGAGATCCTGAAGATCGACGCCCGGGTCGTGGTCGCGAGCGTGGACACGTATCTCCGCTTCGCCGAAGCCTGCAACCGCGTGGACCTCGAACACGACCGCACCAGCCGCACCGTGCCCGAGCTGTTCGGCGGGGGCGGGGGCGGCGGCAGCGCGGCGGGGGCAGTGGCCCAGGGCCTCGGCAAGCGGAAGGTCAAGAAGGCGGTCGGCGCCGTGGAGGACAAAGTCAAGCAGGCCGTCGGGGGCGGCGACGAGGACGAACCGGAAGAGGAGCCCCGGCCGCGGCGCCGCACCGGCACCGCGCCCCGCACCCGCCGCCGCTCCGAGGAGGACTGACCCATGGCCGAGAGCGCCGCGACCGCCGCGCCCCGCAGCGTGTACGTCTACGGCGTCGTCCACGCCCGCCGCGTCCTGCCGCCCGGCCGCACCGGCGTCGGCGAACACCCCGCCCCGCTGCGCACGCTGCGCGCCGGTGAGCTGGCCGCCGTCGTCAGCGACGCCCCCGCCGGGCTGCGCGCCAAGCGGCGCGACCTCCTCGCCCACCAGGAACTGGCGCTGGCGCTCGCGGCGGACGGGCCGGTGCTGCCCATGCGCTTCGGGATGGTCGCGCCCGACGAGGAGATGGTGCGGCGCCAGCTGGAGTCCTCGCACGGCGACTGCCTCGCCGCCCTCCACCGGGTCGACGGCCGGGTCGAGATGAACCTCAAGGCGGTCCCCGCCCAGGGCGATCTGCGGTCGCTGGTGCGCGAGGACCCCGAGGTCGCCCGGCTGCGTACGGCGGCCCGCCGCACCCCGGGCTACGAGACCAGCCTGCGGCTCGGCGAGGCCGTGGCCCGGGGGCTGACCCGCCGGGCCACGGCCACCGCCGCCGCCGTACTGGCCGAGCTGTCGGCGGTGGCGGACGAGCGGGTCGCCGGGCCGGAGGTGCCGGGCTGCGTGCTCAACGCGTCCTTCCTCCTCGCCCGGGAGGAGCTGCGCCGGTTCCGCGCCGTCGTGGAGCGCCTCGCGAGCGAGCACGGCAGCCACGTCGAACTCCGACTCACCGGACCGCTGCCCTGCTACAGCTTCGTGGAGCCCGCATGGGCGTGCTGAGCGAGGTCGCGCTCCTGCCGCTGGCGCCCGTACGGGGCGTGGTGTGGGTCGCGGACCGCCTGCGGGACGCAGCGGAACGGGAGCTGTGCCACCCGTCCGTGGTCCGCGCCCGGCTCGCCGCCCTGAACGAGGCCCTGGAGTCCGGCGCCATCACCCCCGACGAGTTCGACCGCGCAGAGGACCGCCTGCTCGACCTGCTGGAACGAGGGACGACGCGCCGTGACTGACCGCCCCGACCACGACCTGCTGTGCACCCCTCCCCCGACCACCGGCCCGCCCACGTCCGACCTCGCCGAGATCCTGGAACGCGTCCTCGACAAGGGCATCGTCATCGCCGGGGACATCAAGATCGACCTGCTGGACATCGAACTGCTCACCATCCGGCTGCGGCTGTTCGTCGCGTCCGTGGACACCGCCCGCAAGGCCGGGATCGACTGGTGGGAAACCGATCCGGCGCTGTCCTCGCGCGCCCGGCGGGACGCGCTCGCCGAGGAGAACGCGCGGCTGCGGGAGCGCTTGGACGCCTTCGAGTCCGGTGAGCTGACCGCCGCGGCCCCGGCGGGAGGCGACGGCGCATGACCGCCACGCTCACCTACGCGTACGCCGTCTGCCGCCCCCACGACGGCCCCGCGCCGACGGGGCTGGCCGGACTCGACCCGGCCAGACCCCTCCGTACGCTGCCCGCGGGCCCGCTCACCGCCATCGTCCAGGACGTACCGGCCGCCGACCACACCGAAGAGGCCCTGCGGCGGCGGCTGTCGGACCGCGCCGAACTGGAGCGCTGCGCCCGGGCCCACCACGAGGTGATCACGGCGGTGTCGTCGCTCACCGCAACCGTCCCCCTCCCCCTCGCCACCCTCTACCGTGGCGACGAACGGGTCCGGGAGGCCCTGCGCTCGCAACAGACCGCGTTCCTCACCGCGCTGGACCGGCTCGCGGGCCGTACGGAATGGGGCGTCAAGGTCTACGCCCCCACCGCGCCCGCCGCCCCGGCCGCGGATCCCGCCCCGCTGACCGGCCGCGCCTACCTGGCCCACGTACGCAACCGCCACCAGGGCCGGGAACAGCGCCAGAACGCCGCCCTCCAGGCCGCCGAACGCGTGGACACCGTCGTACGCGGCCTCGCCGTCGCCGCCCGCCGCCTACGCCCCCATGGCGCCGAGGTCACGGGCCCCCACCGCACCCACATCCTCAACGCGGCCTACCTCCTCGACACCGCCCGCACCCGCGAACTCCGCGCCGCCCTGGCCTCCCTGCGCGGCGACGAGCCCGCGATCGAGATCGAGCTGTCGGGCCCCTGGGCCCCGTACTCCTTCACCGACACCGGGGCCGCCCCATGACCACCGCCGCCTGGGGCACCGTCCCCGCCGAGGCCCACGGCCCCATCGGCGTCCCCCTCGTCGACCTCCTCGACCGCGTGCTCGCCACCGGGGTCGTCGTCAGCGGCGACCTCGTCATCGCCATCGCCGAGGTCCCCCTGATCCGGCTCTCCCTGCACGCCCTGCTCTCCTCCGTCAACGAACGCGTCCCCGCCCCCTGGACGGACGGCGGCCCGCTGTGACCGACACCCGCGTCGACCTCGACCCCGAGGCCATGGGCCGCGACCTGGTCGCCCTCGTCCTCACCGTGGTCGAACTCCTCCGCCAGCTGATGGAACGCCAGGCCCTGCGCCGCATCGACGCGGGCGGCCTCACCGAGGCCCAGATCGACCACATCGGCACGACCCTGATGCACCTGGACCAGCGGATGACGGAGCTGTGCGACCAGCACGGCCTCACCCTCGAAGACCTCAACCTCGACCTCGGCCCCCTGGGCACCCTGCTCCCCCGCGACTAGCCCTGGGCGACAACGTTGATGTTGAACGTGTGAGAGCCCAGACCGTTCGCGATGCCCATGAAGAGCAGGGCGAAGTGCTCCTGCCCGCGTGCGGTGATGATGCCGCCCATGTCCAGCTGGGACGAAGCGGGCCAACCGAGGTCGATGAGCAGTCGGCCGGTGGTCCGTTTGGCTTCGGCATCGTCGCCGGAGAGGAAGACGGTGCTCGGGCCGTCCAGACGGTCCGGAGCGGCCATGACGGTGGAGTCCATGGTGCACAGCGTCTTGACGACGGGCGTCTTGGGAAAGGCTTCCTGAATGTGCTCACCCAGGCTGCTGTTGGGGTGTGAGAGCTCGGAGAAGTCGTCGGAGAGGCCGACTCCGACGTCGATCAGCAGGGTGCCGGTCAGCGCCGGTGCCCCGATGGAGTGCAATAACTCCACGGAGACGGCTCCTGGGGTGGCGTTGACCAGTGCCTCCGCGTGGGCGGCCGTCTCACTCAGGCCCGCCACGGGAAGGCCGAGGTCTGTCCGTCCCGCCGGTCGGCGCGAACCGAGGAGCACGTCGTGTCCTGCGGGCCCTCCAACCGTGGGCCAGTGCTCGGGCGACGTTGCCGGTGCCAAGTAGTCCTATACGCATGGTGTGACGCTATGTGTCGCCGGAGTTCGGCGAATCGGTCCGCGGCCCCAGGTGGACCGGCACCAAGGATGTAGTCCTGCGGTCCCGTCAGGCCGCCTCGGCCGGATCGAACGTGGCGGCGCGGGGCGGCGTGAGCCACACCAGCCGCGCGGTCACGCCCTCCAGCAGCGCGAAGTGCCGCATGGCACGGTCGGGCGAGGGCAAGCTGAACCGCCGCCGCCCGTCGACGCTGGTCACATCCGCGCGCCCGTCCTCATACGCCATCCCCCACGCCGCGACCTCGGCGTCCCGCCAGCCGTCACCCAGAGCGAATTCCTGGACGACGGCGAAGAGTCGGGGTGCGGTGTCGAGGACGAGCGAGCGCACTTCTCCGTCGAAATCGAACGGCACGGAGTGGGGATCCTGCGGGGATACCGTGGCCATCGATGTCTCCTGTCACGAGGAGGAGTTGAACAGAACAACGCCCTGACCTGGCGCATGAGTTACACCATAGGTCGCCGCTATGATGCGGCCAACAAAATCGATGGGATACGCCATAACACCCCTCGTGTGGGTGACGGCGCAGCCATGTGAGCGAGGGGAAAGCGCGATGGCCCGGATCAAGCTTCCGCCGACCATCCGGCAACGACGACTCGGCGCCGAACTGCGTCGACTGCGCGAACGCGCCGACCTCAACGCCACGCAGGCGGGCGCGCTCCTCGGTTCGTCGCAGTCACGCGTCAGCAGCATCGAGTCCGGCGCCTATGCCGTCAGCGCGGACCGGGTGCGGGCGACGGCACGCGCCTACGGCTGCACGGACTCGCCGCTGATCGAAGCCCTCGCGGGCATGACGGGCGGCCGAACCCGGGGCTGGTGGGACGAGTACCGCGACATCCTCCCGCCGAGCATGCTCGACATGGCCGAGTTGGAGCATCACGCCCAGGCGATGCGGATCGCCTGCGTCATCCACCTGCCGGGCCTCCTACAGACCAGGGATCACGCTCGCGTCATCATCAGCGCCGTCGAACCGCCGCTCTCCCCACCCGAGGTCGAGCACCGGGTGTCCTACCGGATCAAACGGCAGGCGATTCTCTACGGTGAGCAACCGACCCCGCTGGACACGATCATCCACGAGGCCGCTCTGCGCATGGATTTCGGCGGGCCCGATGTCGCCCGCGCGCAGCTTGAACACCTGCTCTCCCTGAGCGAGCAGGAACACATCACGGTACGGGTGATCCCCTTCGGCTCAGGCGCCTTCCCCAGTTCCGGCCAGGCGATCGTGCACCTCAGCGGAGAGGTCCCGCATCTGGACACCGTCGAACTCGACACGGACCATGGCTCCGAGTTCCTGGACACCCAGCCCCAACTCGCCAGGTACCGCAGCACGCTGGACCGCATGGCGACCCTCGCGCTCACACCGACGGAGTCGCGCGACATGATTCACCGGATCGCACAGGGCCTCTAGCGAAGGAACCTCCGTGTCTCCCTACACCTGGCGGAAGTCGTCGTACAGCGGCAACGCGGCCAACTGTGTCTACGTACGCAACGACCGCGACGGCACGCTCCGACTCCGCGAGAGCGACGCACCCGACACCGTCCTCGCCACCAACCGAACCACCTTCGACACCTTCATACGCGCCGCCAAGGCGGGCAAGCTCGACCGTCTCATCAGCTGATCCGCCAACGGGACACCTCGTCACCCTCGACCGTGAGCCACGTGCCGTCCCCCAGCGCGAGCGGATCCAGGCTCGCGCTGGCCGGGTAGTCGATTTCGGCCACAACCTCAAGGGTGCGAGCATCAAGGAGGAAGTGCCGCGCTTCCCCTTCCCAAGCCTCCTCGGCGACGGCTGCCAGGATGCGGGCGTCATCGAGGAATCCAGGACGACCGACGAAACGCATTTCGGCGGACAGGATGGTCTCCGCTGAGGTGGTAGCGACCGGTAGACCGTCTTCATAGCGGGTCAGATCCTCCCCGTCTATTGCCTGCTTCAGGAAGACTCCAGGGGCCAGACTGTTCCCGGTGAATGGTTCGTCGACCACCCCTGCCTGCCGTACCACGACTTCCCCGTCGCTCAGCGACACCAGCAGCGAATATGCCTCGTCCTGCCCCTGGCCGGCCGTCAGGAATACGACACCTTCGTTGACGGCCAAAGAATGCTGGAGGGAATACATCGCGGAAAAGGACGGCAGTACAGCCTCCGCCACCAGCTTGCCCGTAGCCAGGTCGAGGGCGACACAGAGATCGCCCTCGTATGGCCTACCCGGGTCCAGGTGACCGGGGGTCGTGGCGAACAGGTACCGGCCGGACGGGTCAGCGGCGCAGGCCCCACACCCCATACCGCCCTCCGACCACGCGTCGTGCCGGTACACCCAACGCACCTCGCCGCTCCGGCTGCACACGGCCACCCCTCGATCACTGGAGACGGCAAGGCCGCCATCAGGAACGGGAGAGGCATAGCCGGGCTCATCAATGCCAGAGGCGGGCCAGCTCCGCTCCTCGGAAAAAATCCGTGACGCATCGCCATCGATGCGCCCCAGCCGGACATCCGGGCCAAGCCGAGTGATGAGCCAGTTGACTCCTTCTCGCACCAGCCAGCCGTCAAGTTCACCAAGCGAATCTTCCATGCCTGGGAATACATCGCTGGCGGTGAGCTGCGCGAAAGCCTGGGTGTATGTCATATTTCTCGCCTAATCAGGTACGTACTGGCCCGGCCAGAAGAATTGATGTTGACGTGTCGGCTGTTCTTTTTGATAGACCTCGCCGGTCATCAGACCTCCGCCCGCCCGAATGACCGGAGCACAAATATCGGCGCAGACGCTGCGCGTCGCCGCCCCATGGGTGGGCATCCAACCTCCACCCCCCTTCTCATTCATCCTGCCCAGGAAGTTGATGATGTTCTGCTCGGCATGCCCACCCCTCTCACCCTTCGCCGGCTTGGGTATGTACTGGTCGTTGGGAAGGGGGATGAACCCCATCTCCTTGGCCAATTTAACCTGCGCAGGAGTGAGTTTACTCCTACTTGTTCCGGAGACGAAAACTGCCGGGCCATTGGGCGTATTCACATGAATTGCGGCAACTGTTTGGTACCGCTGCGATGCCTTGGGAAGCAGTTGGGCAATTTTCGTCGCCGCGTCCTCCAGGCTTTGCAGGCAGGGCGCTAGCCCCAGCGGATCCGACTCAGCGGCAGGGTTGTTGACATACGCGACCGGATTGGGGGCCGGGTCCAGACCGAGGGGGTCCGGTGTGGCATACCGGCCCGTCTCCGGGTCGTAATGACGGAAGTGGTTGTAATGCAGTCCCGTCTCCGGGTCCGCGTATTGTCCAGGGAAGCGAAGGGGAGTGTAGGCGCTGGAACCCTTGTTCCACATCGTGGTGCCCCACAAGGTGGAACGGGCGTACCAGGCGATTTCCCCCCTCTCGTCGACGAGTTCAGTGGGAGCGCCGATCAGGTCGGTGACGATGGCGAAGAAGCGCGAGTCGACACTGTCCTGATCGCTGCCCTCGCCCTGGGGCGCGGCAGGCTTTCGCTCAAGCTGGCCCAGCGGCCGGTGACCTTCGTATTCCCACGTGATCGTGGTAGCGGTGGCCGCGTCGGTCTGTTCCGCGAGATGACTGCCGTCCCAGGTGAAGCAGACCTCCTGGACGACCGCACCCTCGGCGTCATGCCGCCGTTTGGCTATCCGACGGCCGAGCGCGTCGTACGCATAGGTCCACAGGGTGCCGTCGGGCGTGGTACACGAGGTGAGACGGTCCTCGGCATCCCACGTGTAGCGCCAAACGTCGGGTTTGCGGGACAGCCGGGTCTTGCGCCGCTCTACGATGCGACCCGCGGCATCGTGCCGGTACCGCAAGCCACCGGCCGACTGGATCCGCATGCCACTGTAGGTACGCTCGCCCCGGGCCTCGGGATGCCGTGCCCGGTCCGGCCAGTCGGCGGAGGTCTGGTTCCCGTCGAGGTCGTAGGCGTACGTCTCGCTCCAGTTGCGGGCATCCACCCGCAAAGGCCGGCCCATGGGGTCGAGCTGGAAGGTCCGGGTGCCCCCGGTCAGCCGATCGATGATGTCGCTCAGCAGACCGTCGGCGCGGTAGGAGTAGGCCCGAGATCGCACCGTCCTCGTCGGCGTGGCCAGCGACTGCTCGTTGATGCCGGCCCGGCCCCAGACCGTGGTGAGGGTGACGGGCCCGTTCTCCGGCCCGAAGGATCGGGTCAGTTCCCTGCCCATGGGGTCGTGCGTGAAGTCCAGCACGTGTCCGGCGATGTCCAGCCCGACCCGGTTGCCGACCTGGTCGTAACGGGCGTTGGTGGCCACCCCGCTCGGAGTGACACGGCCGATGCGGCGCCCCAGGACATCGTGGCTGTACCGCGTTATGTGGCCGTCGACGGTTTCAGAGACGATACGGCCCCTGGAATCGCGCTCGAAAACAACCGCTGAATCAGGGGATACAGCCCCGAGCAGTCGGCCTGCCCGGTCATAGGTGTACTCCGTGAGCACACCGTCCGCGTCCTTGGCGACCAGTTGACCCGCATCGTCCAGATGATGGGTGATGGCCTGTCCGAGCGGGTTGGTGCGAGTGAGAGACCGGCCCGCGATGTCGTAGGTGTAGCGGAGGACGCGGCCGTCGAAATCCTTCTCCGCGACGACACGTCCGGCGGCGTCGTACTCGTACTCCCAACTCAGACCCCGACCGTTGAGAACCCTGAGGAGCCGCAGTTCGGTGTCGTACACGAATTCATGCCGAGCGCCATCGGGCGTGGTGCGAGCCACAGGCTGGTCGAAGTGTGTGTACGCGTAGCGAGTCACCCCGCCATTCGGGTCGGTTTCCGTAAGGCAGTTGCCCTCTGCGTCGTACGTCCATGAACGCTCGCTGCCATCGGGCTCGACCCTGCGCTGCAACAGCCCTTCGAGCGTCCACTCAAGGAGGGTGACCCCACCCAGGGGATCGGTCACCGCGACCGGGCGACCAAAGGAGTCCCGGGTGAGCGTGGTGGTATTGCCCAGAGCGTCGCTCAAGGAGACCGGAATGCCTGCCTCGTTGGTTACGAAGGTCTCACGTCCGCCCGCGGCATCAACGATCGCCCGAATCGCTCCGTGGGCATCGTGCTCGAAGCGCGTCGTCGCTCCGTCCGGCCCGACTAGAGCGACATGGTTGCCACGGTCGTCGTACTCGTACCGCCATGCCGCCCCGTCCGCGTCGGTGACCTCGACGGGCAGGTGCAGCTCGTTGTATTGAGCGGAGACCTCTGTGCCATCGGGCATGCGGACAGCCCTGAGGTTTCCGCTGTCATCCCAGGTCCATGCCGCGGTACGACCGTGCTCGTCGGTGCGTGTGAGCAGGTTGTCATGACGGTCCCACTCCTGCCGGACCGTGTGACCGAGCGGATCGCTCTCGGCAACGATCTGCAGTCGTTCGTTGAGCTGGTAGGTCGTGACCGCACCGGTGGAGTCGATATAGCGGGTCGTCCGAGCTTCTGTGTCGTAGGTGAAGCTCGAGGAGAGGTATCCGTCGGGGCCGACGGTACCGGTGACACGGCCGACCGCGTCATACATGTACCGGTAGGTGGAGTTGTTGCGGTCTGTCCAGGAGGTAATGCGCCCGTCCGGGTCGTAGGTGAACCGCAAGGGAAGACCGGAAGAGTTGGTGACCGCGTCCAGGTTGCCCTGCTCGTCGTAACCGTAGGTCATGACGGTGACCGGCCTGTCGGCAGCGGCCAGGGCAAGGGTGCGCACACGCCTGTCCTGAACTGTCAGCTGCACCCGGTAGCCGCCGTCGTGCATGACGGTCAACGGGGTGCCGTCACCTCGCCGGTCGACGGTTACGAGGTTGTCATTGCGGTCCTCGACACCGGTGAGCCAGTAGGCGACGGACTCGTTGTAGGGACTGCCGGTGAACCATCTGGTCAGGCCGGTGTCTGGCTCCGTGATGCGGTATCGGGTATCCGCATTGTCGGTCCCACCGAAAGCTAGCGGCAGCCTCGGGCCTTCCAGAGGCATGACAGGTTCGGTGTCCTGTGGGCGCGGCAGGCGAGGATAGACCAGGAGCGACCCGTCCTCACGGGCCCAGACCGCACCGCCGCCGAGCGGGTCGAGTTCGATGCGTTCGTCGAGGGTGGAGGCCCAGCTGCGGCCGAAGAAATGCCCGTAGCGGTAGCTGGAGATGTGCGTGCGCTGCAGGGTGATGGGCAACACCCCGGGCAGGGACAGGTCGGTCTGCCCCAGCACCATCTCGCCGGATGCCACGTCGACCGGATCGGTCGCGCAGCGCCGCTTGTTCAGTGGGATGGCCTTACCGCGCGGATCGTCCTTGGCACCGCTCAATGAGTCCGGCTTGACGTGGGACGCGCCTCTTTTCCCACCATCCTTGCGAGAGCTGCCGCTGTCCCCACCATCCGCCTTCTTGCGGTCCTTGGCGAAACCGGCACCTATGTCGGCGTCGTTGTTCTTGTGATCGGTGGAGATCTGTTTGACAGCTTTGGGCAGCTTGCTGCTGACATGGTTGCCCATGGTCTTGAGGGCCTTTTCCAAGGCGTCCATGGCCTTGTCCGCTACCGGGTCGATGACCTCGGCGATGCTGTCACGGCCGCGGGTGCGGCTGTGATGTGACTTGGCGGTGGACAGCCTACCCGCCGTCTTACCGTGGAAGTTGACGCTCAGGCCGCTGAGTTGAGTCGAGGCGTGGTCATGCTCGCTGTGCTCAATGTGCAGTCTCTTGGTCCCGCCGCCCGCGCCACCCCCTGCACCATCCGCGGAGGCCAGTTGCATAGCCTCCTTGGACCCCTGGACGCCTTCTTTGAAACCTTCCTTGCCCGCCTGCTTTGCCTGATCAAGGTCGACCCCGTCCTGCAATCCAAGGGCACTTGCCCCCACTTGCACGACGAGATCAGCGGCCATGCCTTCCAACGCGGCCACGGCTGGTTCGGTCAGCGCCGCGGTGACGTAGCCGACGGCCTCCTCCCCGCACTCCTTGATCAGACGCCTGACCACTTCTTGGGTCGCGCGTATCGCCCCCGCTCCCAGCAATGCCGACAAGCCGCCGGTTACGGGGATCAAGGACAGCGCGATTCCGGCCTCCTCAGCCAGGTAGCCCAGCTGAACGAGCGCCGCGCCCTTCATGGCCTCGACGGCTGTGGCGGCGGTATCAAGTGCGCCGGCGATGATGCGCGCAGCCGATGAGATGTCCTTGAGGTGTTTGTCCTTGACCTGGCCCCAGTGAAGGTTGAGAGCGTCAAGTGCCTCGCCGGAGCCGGATGACAGCAGGCGCGACACATGGCCGTTGGCGAGCTGCCCGTCGTCCTCGAGGTCATCGGCGAAGTCCCGCAGGGAGTCCGCCATGTCCCGGTAGGCGTCCTCATCGACGTTCGGCCAGGACACCCCGATCACATCGAGCAGAGTGTCGGCCCAGTCCGGAACCGTGACAGCCACGTTCTTGATCCCCCTCGCCTACGCACGATCGCAGCGTGCACGTGCGAAGCAAGTTTCGCGCGTGATCACTTTCGACGGCAAAAGGCGCGCGGGCAATACAAGTTCTGCCCTTCTTTGTCTCAAAAACGTTTGAGACTCCCTGACCCCGCGAGGTCCCCCGTCAAGAGACGTGTGCCGTCCCGCACCCGCTCAAGCCACACGGAGCCGGTCCGCCCCCGTGTGCGGACCGGCTCCCGGTGGGGCGGGGCTCAGCCGTTCTCCACGACCATCAGGGTGTTGCCGTCCGCGTCGCGGAAGCTGAACATCGGTGGGACCGGGGCGCCCCAGCGCTGGACCTCCGGGTCGGTGTCGACGCCGCGTGCGCGCAGGGTGGCGTGGTCGGCGTCGATGTCCTCGGAGGTGAGTATCAGGCCGGTCTCGTAGGCCGATGCCTGCTGGCCCTCGCGCGGGAGGACGAGGGCGATGCCGGTCGGGGCGCCCGCGGGGGCCACCTCGATCCAGCGGTACGAGTCGCCGTAGGGGATGTCGGCACGCTTCTCGAAGCCGAGGGTGTTGACGTAGAAGTCCAGCGCCCGGTCCTGGTCGGCGACGGTGACGGCGACCCGGCCGATCTCGGTGAGCCGGGTGCCCTTCGCATCGGTAACGGTCATGGTGACCTCCCTGGTGGTGATGGTTCTGCCGGTATGACCGGGGCGCGGAGCGGAACTCATCGGTCCGCGTCGATTGACCTTCGAGCCGCTTGAAGGCCCAGCATGACGGCCATGGACGACGACGAGCCCCTGATGGGCATCGGCGCCTTCGCCCGCCGGGTCGGGCTGACGCCGAGCGCGCTGCGGTTCTACGACGACTGCGCGGTGCTGCGGCCCGCGCGGGTGGACGCGGCGACCGGATACCGGTACTACGCACCGGAGCAGGCGCCCCGCGCCGCGCTGCTGCGGCGGCTGCGGGAGGCCGAGCTACCGCTGGTCGAGGCGTCGGCCGTGCTGGACGGGCCGCCCGAGGAGGCCCGGGATGTGCTGCGGGACCATCTGCTGCGGAGTACGGAGTCGGCGGCGGCCGCCCGCACGGCCATCGAGGACGTACTGCGCACGCTGCCGGGCGGGGCGCGTAGCGCCCGGGCCCGGGTGGGCGGCGCCGAGCTGGCGGGGGCGGTGCGGCAGGTGGGCTCGGCGGTGGCGGTGGGCGCGGTGCGGGAGGAGTTCCCGGTGCTGGGCCGGGTGCTGATCGAGCTGGACCAGGAGCTGCGGCTGGTGGCCACCGACCGCTACCGGCTGTCGGTACGGGCGCTGCGGCCGCTCGCGATCGAGGGCGAGCCGTGTGGGCTGCCGGTCGGTGTGGCGGAGCTGCGGGAGATCGCGGGGTGGGTGCGGGGGCTGGCGGAGGTCGCGATCGAGGTCGACGGGCCCGAGGTGCGCGTACGGGGTGGGAGCGAGGAGCGGGTGCTGGCCGTCGCGGACGAGGCGTTCCCCGCGTACCGCATGGTGCTGGACGGGCTCGGCGCCGCCCGGCACCGCGTGCTCACCGACCGGGCGGCGCTGTGCGCGGCCGTGGCCGGGCAGGGCGGCGACGGGCCGGTCGTGCTGCGGGCCGACGACGGCGAGCTGACGGTCG
>NZ_RIBZ01000839.1:0-19929 GCF_003721215.1 Streptomyces botrytidirepellens | reverse complement strand
GCGGCGGCTCCGCCGCCGGGTCGCGGGGCGCGACGCGGGGCGCGGTGGCCGGAGGCTGCGGGGGCTCCGGCTGGATGAGCTGAAGCGCCTTCATACGGGAGATGTCGAGCATCACCGGATAGACGCCGCGGCCGAGCGCGAAGGCGATGTCCCGGGGCGAACGGCGTCCGTCGGCGCTGAGGAGGATGTCGCGGTAGCGGGCGGAGAGCCGCCCGATCCCGGCGGTGGCCCGGGCGGACGGCCGGATCCGCTCCTGGCCGAACTCCCGTACCGAACCGAGGGACTTGGCCAGCAGCCGCACCCGGCGGCTGGTCTCCTCGGTGAGCCGCCGGGGGTCGGTGCCCTCCCGGTGGCTGAGCCGGGGGCTCGGGGCCTCCCGGTCGACCTGCCAGCTGTCGGGGGTGCTGAGCGCCATGACGAAGGCCGCGTCGTAAAGGGCGCCCACGCAGAGGATTTCGAGTTCGGCGGCGCTGATGTGGCCCCGTTCGACGAGCGTCGCATCGAGCGGTCCGTCGGGCCCGGCCGCGGTGCAGGCGGCGTCCCACTCCGGTTCGCCGATCCGCCGGGACTTCAGCAGCAGCGCCTCCGCGGTGGGCGCGCCGGGGGTCTCGATCGCGCGGATCGCCCCACGGTGCAGATGGATCGTCCCGCCGATCGACCCGGCGATGGTCACGGCTCCGCTGAAACGATCCTGCTGGAGCGAGAGCAGGAGGCCGGGGACGTTGCGCGGCGACGTGCGGTGGCGCTGGTGCCGGGTGCCGTCGCTCGTGTCAGCGCTCATGTCAGCACGGCCTTCGCCTGATCGGCCATGTGCCGCATGGCGAGGGCGAGATTGGTGCGGTCGCGGTCGGCCGAGGCGCACAGCAGCAGGGGGTCCTGGCCCCGCGGCACCACCTGGGTGATGTGGTGGGAGCGCGTACTGGTGACGACCACGCTCTCCAACTCCCCCACCGCACCGGCCTGGTTCAGCCGGTCGGCGATCAGGCTGACCGTCTCGGCGAGTTCCTCGCCCTGGCCGACCGCGGAGGCATCCCCCACCGCGGCGTAGGGGAGGCCGGTGACCGCGTCCACCAGACGGACGCCCACCACTCCCGGAGACGCGAGCGCTCCGGAGAGCGCCGCTTCGGCTGCGTTCACCTGTGACCTTTCGCTGCGTACGATCAGGCACGTTAGTTTAAGCATCATCTTGCGCAACTTGGACCACTCGGCTACTCGTTATGGTTCCCGAGCTATCGTCTGGCGACAGCTTTGGTACCGACGGGACCATGGGCCCGGCTATCCGCCACGCGAAGGAAGCACATGAACATCGAGAGCGCCCTCAAGGAAACGATGGCCATCGACGGGGCCCTTGGGGCCGCGCTCGTGGACTACGAAAGCGGCATGTCGCTCGGGACGATCGGCGGGGGCCAGGAACTCGACCTCGAAATCGCCGCGGCTGGCAACACCGAGGTCGTCCGGGCCAAGGTCCGTACGCTCGCCACGCTCGGCATCACGGACGGCATCGAGGACATCCTGATCACGCTGGGCACGCAGTACCACCTCATCCGGCTGATCTCCGGCAGCCATGGCTCGCTCTTCCTCTACCTGGCCCTGGACCGGTCGCGGGCCAACCTGGCGCTCGCCCGGCACGGGCTGAAGCGCATCGACAACGAACTGACCGTCTGACCCCGGGCCATGACGGATCTCGACATCCTCAGGGTCTTCTGCGGGCCCCGCGGCCACGGCGGCAACGAGCTGGGCGTGGTGCGCGACGGCAGCGCCGTGACCGGTGAGCGGGCGCGGCAGGAGCTGGCCGCCCGGCTGGGCTTCAGCGAGACCGTCTTCGTCGACGACCCGGAACGCGGCGTCGTCGACATCTACACCCCGAGCGTCCGGCTGCCCTTCGCGGGCCATCCGCTGGTGGGCGTCGCCTGGCTGCTGGACCTCCCCGAGCTGCTGCCGCCCGCCGGCGAGGTCCCGGCCCGCCAGGACGGCGAGTTCACCTGGATCGGCGGCCACCCCGCATGGGCGTCCGGGCGGCGCACCCAGCGGTACGCCTCCCCCGCCGAGGTCGACGCCCTCCCCTCGCCTCCCGAGGGAGAGGGCTGGTTGTACGCGTGGGCCTGGCAGGACGAACCGGCGGGGCGGGTGCGCGCCCGCGCCTTCCCGCGCCGCGGCGACGGGATCGTGGAGGACGAGGCCACCGGCGCCGCCGCCCTGGTGCTCTCCGGTGAGCTGGGCCGCGCCCTGAACATCACCCAGGGCGAGGGCTCCCAGATCCTCACCAGCCCCCAGCCGGACGGCTCCATCGAGATCGGCGGCCGGGTCGCCCTCGCCGAGGTCCGCTCGTTGTGACCTGAGGGGCGCCCTCGCCCGTCAGTACGCATCAGTACGCATCAGTAGAAGTGGCGCAGCCTGGGCCAGAGTTCGGGCCAGGGGCGAGTGGTGCCCGTGCACAGCACGACCGCCGCGTGCTGTTCCTCGTTGTCCACGCCGTGGTGGTTGTCGACCCGGGCCACCCGGCGGCAGCCGGTGAAGTGGCGGGTGAGGCCGTCGTCCCCGTCCTGGTGGACCAGCAGCACCGGGCCGTCGGCGGAGCCCGGAGGCGGACCCCAGTCGGCGTAGCCCATATGGCCGGAGTACGGGCGGGGCAGCCCGCGGCCCGGGCCGTAGCGGGTGAGGGCGCCCGCCTGGCCGTAGTTCTCGGTGAAGATCACGGCCCGGTCGCGCCGCTCGGCGGGGATGCGGGCCCAGCCGGTCTCGACCGCGTCCACCAGGGCGGGCCAGCCGATCTGTTCGCCCTGCTCCCGGTTGACCGCGTTCACCACGGACAGCGCGCCGGGCGGCAGCAGGGGAAGGGACACCACGGCGCTCATGGCGGCCGAGACGGCGACGGCCACCGCCACCACCGCTACCCGGGCGGTCCGGGTCATCCACCGGGCCACCGGCTCGCAGCCCGCCGCCAGCAGGACGAGGAGCAGCGGGAGCGCGTAATACGGTTTGCCGCCGGCCAGCAGCACCAACACGCACAGCAGCGGGTACGCGAGGGCCATGGCGCGGGCCGGCCGCAGCGCGGGGTCGCGCCACAGCCGCCGCCAGCCCGCGATCCAGACGGGGACGAACAGCGGGGAGAGATAGACGATCTGCTGCGGGACGAACATCAGCCGGTTCTCGGCACCGTCGTCGGAGCTGATCCCCTCGGCCACCGTCAGCTGCGGCCAGCCGTGTTCGGCCTGCCACCACACGTTCGGCAGGACGACGGCCGTCGCGACGGCCGAGCCCGCCACCAGCCAGCCGCCGCGCAGCGTCCGCCGCGGCCCGGTCGCGAGCACGGCTGCCGACAGGGCGGCGATCAGCAGCAGCACCACGTACTTGTTCAGCAGGCCGATCCCGGCGACGGCTCCGACCGCGAGCCACCACCGGCCGTCCCCGGTGCGCAGCGCCCGTAGCACCAGCAGACAGATCAGCACCCAGAAGAGCAGGTCGAAGGTGGTCGTGGAGACCATGTGCCCGGTGCCCAGGACGATGCCCGAGGCGGCCGCGCAGCATGCGGCCAGCAGTTGGGCCGCGCGGCCCCCGTCCAGCTCCCGGGCCAGGGCGGCGACCAGGACGACGACGGCGGCGCAGCCGAGCGTGGCGGGCACGCGCAGCCCGGCCGGGCTGTCGCCGAAGAAGGCGGTGGCCGCCCTGGCGAGCAGCGGGGTCAGCGGGGGCTGGTCCACGTACCCCCAGGCCGGGTGGTCTCCGGCGGCCAGGAAGTACAACTCGTCGCGGTGGTAGCCGTAGCGCCCGGAGAGCGCGGTCAGCACCGCGGCGACGGTGGCGGCGACGGCGAGGACCGGGACGACGGCGAAAGGCGCGGGCGCCAGTGCGGGCCGGTGGTTCGTCGCGCCCATGGCACACCCCCCGGGCGTGCGGCGCCCCCTGCGCCGTCCGGCCCGCCCGCAGCGTATCGGCGTGCCGCCGCGCCCCGCACCCGGAACGTCGTCGTCCGGCGGTCTGCCTCAGGACAGGGTGCGCAGTGCGTCGCCGAGGATCGCCAGGCCTTCGGTGATCTCGGTGGCCGTGCGGGCGGCGTAGCCCAGGACCAGGCCGGGCGGGTGCGGGAGCTGACCGTGCCAGGACAGGGGCTGTGTCTTCACCCCGCGCGCGAGCGCCGTGGCGGCGAGGTCGGCGTCGCTCGGCCCTGAGCTTGTCAGTCCGGAGCCGATCAGTCCGGAGCCGGTCAGTCCGGCGTCGAAGGTGACCATCAGGTGCAGTCCCGCCGCGGCGCCGTGCACCGTCGCGCCCGGCAGCCGGGTGCGCACCGCGTCGATCATCGCGTCCCGGCGGCGGCGGTGGCGGGTGCGCAGCAGCCGCAGCTGACGTTCCATCGCCCCCGACTCCATCAGGTGCGCGAGCACCAGTTGGGGCAGTGCGGCATTGCCGAGGTCGGCGTAGCGCTTGGCCTCGACGATGGCGTCGCGGTACGGGGGCGGCGGAATCATCCAGCCGATGCGCAGGGCGGGGGCCAGCAGCTTGGACACGCTTCCGATGTACGCGACCCGTTCCGGCAGCATCGAGCGCAGGGCCGGGACCGGGGGCCGGTCGTACCGGTGCTCGGCGTCGTAGTCGTCCTCGACGATGAACCCGCCCGCGTCGGCCCAGCGCGTCAGCTCACGGCGTCGGTGGCCGCCGAGCACCACGCCGGTGGGGAACTGGTGGGCCGGGGTGACCAGGACGGCGGGCGCGCCCTGGGCGCGCAGCGCGTCGACCCGGATCCCGTCCGCGTCGACCGGGACCGGCGGGGTGTCCAGCCCTGTGTGGCGCAGATGCTGCAGGACCCCGAGCGATCCGGGGTCCTCCACGGCGATCTCGCGGATGCCGTCGTCGCCGAGCACCCGTCCGAGCAGCGCGAGGGCCTGGGTGGTGCCCGCGACGACCACGATCTCGTCGGGCTCGGCCCTGATCCCGCGGTTGCGGGCCAGCCAGTGCGCGATGGCGAGCCGTAGCGCCGGGGTGCCGCGCGGGTCTCCGTAGCCGAAGTCGGACGCGGTGAGGGCGGCGAGGACGGTGCGTTCGGCGCGCAGCCACGCGGCGCGCGGGAACGCGGTGAGGTCGGGGACACCGGGGGACAGATCGATCCGGGCCGGGGCCGCGCGCAGCACGTCGAACACGTCCGCGCCGGGCTCGGTGGCGAACAGGCCGCCCGGCGCCGTGGCGGGGGCGGGCTTCCGTACGGGGGCCCGTGCCGTCACGGGAGCGGCGACCACGACGGTGCCGCCGCGCCCGCGTCCTGCGACGTGCCCGTCCTCGGAGAGCCGCCGGTACGCCTCGGTCACCACGCCCCGGGACACGTGCAGCTCGGCGGCGAGCACCCGGGTGGCCGGAAGCCTGCTCCCGACCGGCAGCCGTCCGTCCGCTATCGCGCGCCGGAGCCGCCGGGCCAGCCAGTCGGCGAGCCCACCGGGCGGCGCGTCGCCGAGGTCCAGCTGGAGGAAGTCGGCGCCGGGAGCTTTGGACCTGTCGTTGGCGCCTTCATTGGACCTGTCCATCGGGCCATTGTGACGCCAGGATCGACGCGTGCGACGTGATGGCGGGAACCATGGGTGAGGGGCGCGGGATGACGGCGACCGGCGATGTTGAGAGGGATGTCCGGAGTGATGTCCACGGCCTTGTTCAGGGCTATGTCCACGGCTACTCGGATCGGGAGGCCCGGCGGCTGGGCGATCAGGCCGATGTCCTGGCGGAGTTGCTGCACACCGGCACGGCGTATCCGCCGGGGAGCCGGGTGCTGGAGGTGGGGTGCGGAGTCGGCGCCCAGACGGTGCACCTGGCCGCGAACAGCCCGGGGGCTCGGCTGGTGGCGGTCGACGTCTCCGAGGCGTCGCTCGCGCAGGCCCGCGCACGGGTGGCGGCCCAGGTGCCCGGGGCCGACGTCGCGTGGCATCGGGCCGATCTGTTCGATCTGCCGTTCCCCGATGCCGCCTTCGACCATCTCTTCGTGTGCTTCGTGCTGGAACACCTGCCGGACCCGCGGAAGGCGCTGACCGCGCTGCGGCGGGTGCTGCGGCCGGGCGGCACCGTCACGGTCATCGAGGGGGACCACGGCTCGGCGTTCTTCCACCCGCACAGCGCCTACGCCCAGGCGGCGATCGGCGGACTGAACCGGCTCCAGTCCGAGGCGGGCGGAAACGGCCTGATCGGGCGGGAGTTGCAGCCGCTGCTGACCCATGCCGGATTCCACGACGTCACGGTCCGGCCGCGGACCGTCTACGCCGACGGGACCCGGCCGGGCCTGGTCGAGAGTTTCACCCGCAACACCATCATCGCCATGGTGGCCTCCGTCCGGGAGGACGCGCTGGCCGCGGGCGTGTCCACGGCCGCCGACTGGGACCGGGGCATCGCCGACCTGCACCGGACCGCGGCCGCGGACGGCACCTTCCACTACACGTTCTTCAAGGCCGAAGCGGTCAGCCCGCCTCTGTCGCCGCGTAGTTGACGGCGATGCGCGCACCGAGCCGGGCGTTGTTCTTGACGAGCGCGATATTGGTACGCAGGCTCTCACCCTTCGTCAGCTCCACGATGCGGCCCAGCAGATAGGGCGTCGCGTCCTTGCCGCCGATGCCCGCCTCCGCCATTTCGGCGAGGGCCTGCTCGATGATGCCGTCGATCCGCTCGGCGGGGATCTCGTCCGCCTCCGGGACCGGGTTGGCGATGCTCAGCCCGGCCGGGAGGCCCAGGTCCCACTGGGCGCGCATCACGGCGGCGATCTCCTCCGGGGAGTCGGCCCGCAGCGGCGAGGCGAAGCCGCTCACCCGGGAGTAGAACGCGGGGAAGTCGTCGGTGCCGTAGGTGAGCACCGGCACGCCCAGCGTTTCCAGGGTCTCCAGGGTGAGACCGATGTCGAGGATGCTCTTCACCCCGGCGCTGATGACCGCGACCGCGGTGGTGGACAGCTCGGTGAGGTCCGCGCTGATGTCGAAGGACTGCTGCGCCCCGCGGTGCACCCCGCCGATGCCGCCGGTGACGAAGACGCGGATCCCGGCGAGCGCGGCGAGCCGCATCGTGCTCGCCACGGTGGTCGCGCCGTGGCCGCCGCGCGCCATGACATGGGCCAGGTCGCGCACGCTGACCTTGCCGACGTCGGGGTCGGTGGCGAGCAGTTCCAGATCGGCGCGGTCCAGTCCGATGCGCGGGGTGCCGTGGAGGACGGCGATGGTGGCCGGGACGGCGCCCGCGGCGCGGATGATGGCCTCGACCTCGGTGGCCATCTCGACGTTCTGCGGATACGGCATGCCGTGGCTGATGATCGTGGACTCCAGCGCGACCACGGGCCGTCCGTCGCGCAGGGCCTCCCGGACCTCCTGGTTGAGGGTCAGCCGGGGATGGGGGGTGGTCATGTCGTCCTCCGCGGTGGGGCGGTCGCTGCGTCCTCGACGAGGCGCGGGGTGAGCGCGTCCTCGACGAGGCGCGGGGTGAGCGCGTCCTCGACGAGGCGCGGGGTCAGATCGGGCCGTACGGTGGCGGTGGTCGCCACCGTCAGCGCGGCGGCGGCGTGGCCGTAGCGGGCGGCGGCCACGGGGTCCTCGCCGGTGAGCAGGGCGTGGACGAACGCGCCGAGCATCGCGTCACCGGCGCCGGTCACGTCCTGGACCTCGGCCGGTGGCGCGTCCAGGAAGGTGACGCCCTCCTCGGCGCCGCTCAGCAGGGAGCCGCGCTCGCCGAGCCGCACCCATGCGTACTGGACGCCGCGCTCGTGCAGCACGGCCACGGCGTCGGTGACCTGGCGGTCGTCGCCGGTGTCTCGGAAGGTGTCGCGGCCGGTGAGCGCGCCCAGCTCGGCCACGTTCGGGGTGACGGCGAAGACCGGGCGCCCGGCGGCGAGCAGCGGGGCGAGCAGTGTCGCCTTGGGCACGCTCACCGGGTCGATCACCGTCTGCACGCCGGCGGCGCTCGCGATGTCCAGCGCGTAGGCCAGCGCCGACGAGGAGAGGTTGCCGTCGAGCACCAGCATGCTCGCGTTGCCGATGAGTTCGCGCGCGGGCTGGAGGTGCTCGGGGCCGAGCCCGTCCGTGGCGGCCATGTCGGCGACGGCCACGGCGAGTTCGCCGTCGGCGTCCAGCACCGCCGTATAGGTGCCGGTGGGGTGCGCACCGCGGTGGACGTGGTCGATCCGCACCCCGGTGGCCTGGGTCTCGCTCAGCAGCCGCTCCCCCGCCGGGTCCTGGCCGACGGCGGCGATGAGATGCGTCGGGGTGCCCAGCCGGGCCAGGTTCTCCGCCACGTTGCGGGCCACCCCGCCGGGGCTGGTGTGGGCCTGGCCCGGATTGCTGGTGCGGTACGCGAGCGGCGCCAGGCTGCGCACCTTGACGTCGACGTTGGCGCCGCCGACGACCACCACCGCGTGCTCCTGGCGGAGGATGTAGCCGCGCCCCAGGATGGCGCCC
The DNA here is from genome assembly GCF_003721215.1 of Streptomyces botrytidirepellens. Lineage (NCBI taxonomy): Bacteria > Bacillati > Actinomycetota > Actinomycetes > Kitasatosporales > Streptomycetaceae > Streptomyces > Streptomyces botrytidirepellens. The sequence goes on along the minus strand of NZ_RIBZ01000839.1, from coordinate 11,521 downwards.
TTCTTGCCCAGGTTGGACAGATGGACATTGACCGCCGCCCGGGTGGTGCCGAGGGCGTCGGCGATCGCCTGGGCGCCGGCCAGCGGGTCCCGGCGCAGCAGCGCGAGAACTTCCCGCTCCCGCCTGGTCAGCATCATGCTCAGGACAATAAAGGAAATTTAGCGGAATAAACAGACCCCGCCGTCTCCCCCGAAAGCGCCGGCCCGGGCCCCGAGGAAGAGGGAGCCGCAATTCACTCCTCACCGTGGTGTGCGGACCGATCTCGCCTGCGAGCGTTGCGCCTGCCCCTGCCGATTCCCTCAGCACGAGAAGGTGATCGTGAATTCGCAGTCCGTATCCCGTCCGGGTACCCGCAGGCAGAAGGCGGCCGTGATCGGTGCCGCCGCATGGATCGTCAACGCCGTGCAGTTCCTGGCCGTCCAGCTGATCGTCGCATCCCACTGGCGTACGCCCTACGGCTGGCGCGGCAACAACATCAGCGACCTCGGCAATGTGCACTGCGGCATGTGGGACGACTCACGCCCCCGGTACGTGTGTTCACCCCTGCACGGCCTCATGAACGCGTCCTTCGCCGCGCAGGGCGTGCTGCTGCTCGCCGGGACCCTGCTGACCGCTGTCCACTGGGGGCGGGGACGCGTGTCGTGGAGCGCCCGCATCCTGTTCGCCGTCAGCTCCGGCGCGTGGATCCTCGTGGGACTGGCACCCGCCGACGTCCATGAGGACCTGCACGTACTGGGTGCGCTCCTCATCATGGGCGTGGGCAACATCGGGCTCCTCCTCGCCGGATGCACGCCTCGCGGTTCCCTGTTCGGGAGGCTGCGCGCCGCGGCCTTCGGCATCGGCGCCCTCGCGGTGGCCGCGGCGGGCATGTTCTTCACCCGGCACGACCCCGGTCTCGGGCTGGGGAGTCTGGAACGGGTCGCGGCCTTCGGGCCGCAGCTGTGGACGCTCGTCGTGGCCCTCGCCGTCCTCCGCGCACATGCCTCCCGGCGGCGTCGCCGGCCCAACCGGGTGGGGCAGGAAATGGCGGGAGAACACGTGATGACATCCTGAGGGTCCACGGCTTGCCGGACCCGCTCGGCGGCAGCCCGGGTGATGTGTCCGGTTATGAGGAAGAAGGCCGATGAGACTCTGCTTTCTGGTGGAGGAGCGCTATCGCCATGACGGAATGCCGCAAGAGGTGATCCGTCAGCTCACCGCCTGGGGCCATCAGGTGGACGTCCTGCGGCCCGGCCGCTCGCTGCTGCGGATATCCGACGCGATACGGGCCGGAAGTCATGACGCCTGGGTGCTCAAGACCGTGTCCGGCGGGCCCGGTCTGACGCTGCTGGAGGCCGCGGCCGCGGTCGGGCTCACCACCGTCAACGACGCGCGGTCCATCCGGGGGGTACGGGACAAGGCGCTGGCGGCGGCGATCGGCCGCAGCCGTGGCCTGCCGGTGCCGACGACCTACGCGGCGGCCTGCCCCGAAGCGCTGGCGGAGCTGCCGGAGTCGGAGTTCCCGCTGGTGGTCAAGCCCGCGGACGGCAGCTCGGGGCGGGCGGTGCGGCTGGTGGAGTCGCCCGACCGGCTGGCGGCGCTCGGCCCCGAACTGGCCCGCGAGGGCATGCTGATCGCCCAGCCCTATGTGCCGAACTCGGGCATCGACCTCAAGGTGTACTGCGTCGGCGGCGAGTTGTACGCGACCGAGCGCGGCTCACCGCTCGGCCCGGACCGGGGCGTACGGGGGCGCCGGGTCACGCTGTCCTCCGAAGTGGCCGCGATCGCCGCCGAGGTCGGCGCCGTGTACGGACTCGACCTGTACGGGGTGGACATCCTGCTCGGGCCGGACGGCCCGGTGGTCGTCGACGTGAACGACTTCCCCAGCTTCAAGGAGGTTCCGGACGCGGCGGCCCGAGTGGGGCGCGCGGTGCTGGAACTGGCCCGGCGGGGCGCCACCGGCCCCGGAAACGACACCGCCGCGGTGCCCGTTCCCGTGCGGGTGCCGGTGCAGATGCCCGCGACGGTGGGAGGCGCCGGATGAGGGTCGGTCTCATCGCCGCCGACCCGGACCATCAGCTCCTCGCCGACACGGCGGCTCTGCTGAGGCCGCGTCACGAGGTGGTCGCGGTCGATCCGGAGGCCGCGGACGTTCCCGGCGAGCCGGCCGACGTCTACCTGCTGAAGGCGCGTACGCCGCGGGCGCTGGCGCTGGCCCGGTCCCTGGAGGCACGCGGCGCGGCGGTGGTGAACTCCGCCGCGGCCACGGAACTCTGCCAGGACCGGACGGCGATGGCGGCGCTTGCGCGGCGGGCGGGCCTGCCGTTCGCGGAAACCCGCACGGTGTCCGCGCTCGGACGGCTCGACCCGGCGCGGCTCGGCCACCCCGTGGTCGTCAAGAGCCGCCACAGCCGCCGCCACGACCTGGTGGCCCGGGTGGACGACCCCGTACGCCTGGCGGAGCTTGCCGCCGCATGGCCCGACGAGCCCGTGGTGGTCCAGGACTTCACCCCCAACGACGGCTGGGACCACAAGCTGTGGGTCGTCGCGGACACGGTGTTCGCCGCGCTGCGCACCTCCGAGCTGTCCGTCGGCAAAAGCGGCCGCCTGACGCTGCCGCTGCCCCTGGACGATCTGCCGCCCGGCTGGCTGGATCTGGTCCGTCGGGTCGGTTCGGTGTTCGCGCTGGAGGTGTACGGGGTGGACGTGCTGCGCGGGCCGGGCGGCCCGGTGATCGTGGACATCAACGCGTTCCCGGGAGCCCGGGGGCAGGCGGGCGCGCCGGAGGCGCTGGCGGCCCTGACGGTGCGCGCGGCCGGCCACAGGCCCGCCGTAAGGGTGCCGCTGTAGGGGCAGCACCTCACCAACGCGTCCGAAAAATAGGGGTTGTAGCTGTTCGGGCGGACCCGGCAGGCTTGTATCCGTGTGCGTGCGCGCGAGCGCGCGCTGTCGAACCAGCGGCAAGAACCAGGCTCGAGAACCAGGGCACGAAAGGACGTCAGGTGACCGCAAACCCCACCGGCACCAGTCTGTGGATCAGGCAGTTCCATCCCGCGCCGGACGCGACGACGCGACTCGTCTGCCTGCCGCACGCCGGCGGATCGGCCTCCTACTACTTCCCCGTGTCGAAGGCACTCGCGCCGGCGGTGGACGTACTCGCCATCCAGTACCCGGGCCGCCAGGACCGCCGTACCGAGGAGTGCATCAGCACCATCGGCGAGCTGGCCGACGCTCTGGTGCCCGAGCTGCTGCCGTACACGGACAAGCCGCTCGCGCTCTTCGGGCACAGCATGGGCGCGACGCTGGGCTTCGAGGTGGCGCTGCGCCTGGAGCAGAAGGGCGTGGTGCCGGTGGCGCTGTTCGCCTCCGGGCGGCGCGCGCCGTCCACGCAGCGCGACGAGTCGGTCCATCTGCGCGACGACGACGGCCTCATCGCCGAGATGCAGGCGCTCAGCGGCACCGATTCCCAGGTCCTCGGGGACGAGGAGCTGCTGCGGATGGTGCTGCCCGCGATCCGCAGCGACTACAAGGCCGCGGAGACCTATCGCTACACGCCGGGCCCCAAGCTCGCCACCCCCATCCACGTCCACGTGGGCGACAGCGACCCCAAGGCGACGGTCGACGAGGCCCGCAAGTGGGGCGAGCACACCAGCGGCGGCTTCGAGCTGCACACGTACACCGGTGGCCACTTCTACCTGAACAACGAGGCACCACGGGTCATCGCGTCGATCTCGCAGACGCTGTCCGCGCTGCGGCCCTGAACCGCACCGCGCCACACGGTTCGTCCCGTCCGTCCGCCGGTCACCCCGGCGGGCGGCCGCCGCCCAGGACGTTGCGGGTGTAGTCCTCGGCGGCGGCTTGCAGGCCCACGTCGCCCTGGCACCGTTCGGCCAGCAGCCAGCGGTGTTCCAGCACCTCGTAGTAGATCTGCGCGGTGTCGGCCGAGCCGCGCAGCTCCAGGGGTACGGCCCGCACCGTCGGCCGGAACTTATCGCGCACCCAGCGGTGGGCCAGCACCTCCGGGCGGGCGCCGAGAGGATCGCCGGGGGCGTAGTCGTCCTGGGTGGCCATCCACGCCTCCAGGTCGTTGAGCAGGCTGCGGGCCTGGTTCTCCTCCGCGTCGAGACCGGTCAGCCGCAGCAGCTGGCGCTGGTGGTGGCCCGCGTCGACCACCTTCGGCAGGAAGGTGACCGTGTCCCCGTCCGGTGAGCGCTCGATCTGCATCTCGGCCACGTCGAAGCCCAGGTCGTTCAGGCGCCGCACCCGACGGTCGATGTAGCGGCGCTTGGCCACCGGATAGACGGACTGCCGGGTCAGCTCGTGCCACAGCGCGGTGTACCGCTCCTCGATGGCCTGGCCGAACAGCACCGGGTCGACCGAGGGGTGCAGGGAGCCGCTGGCCTCCAGGTCCATCAGCTCCCCGGCGATGTTCACCCGGGCCACCTCCACGTCGTACTCCCGCTGCCCGCTGGTGAGCTTCGGCTGGATCTGCCCGGTCTCGGCGTCCACCAGATACGCGGCGTACGCGCCCGCGTCGCGCCGGAAGAGGGTGTTCGACAGCGAGCAGTCACCCCAGGCGAAACCGACGAGGTGCAACCGCACCAGCAGCACGGCGAGCGCGTCGAGCAGCCGCTTGATGGTGCTGGGCCGCATGGTCGTCTCGAACATCGACCGGTACGGCAGCGACCCCTCCAGATGGCGGGTGACCAGCACCGGCTCCAGCGGTTCACCGTCCCCGTCGGTCCGCCCCGTGACGATCGCGAGCGCGTCCACGGCCGGAACGGCGAGCCGGTCCAGGTCGCGCAGCAGCCCGTACTCGCGCACCGCCGCCCACTCCCCGACCTCCTTGACGGCGACCACCTCGCCGCCCGCCTGCGCGAACCGCACGACGTGACGGGAGATGCCGCGCGGCAGGGCGACCAGATGCTCGTCCGGCCACTCCTCCAACGGCGTGTGCCACGGCAGATCGAGGAGGGACGCCGGATGCTCGGGCGAGGTCGCGGTGATCTGGAGCTCCATGACTCACCAGTGTGCGGCACAGGTGTGCGCCATCTCGACACTCGTGCCCGCTTCCGGCCGCCTACGGAGGAGCTGAGCGTCATGTCCGTTTTCCGCCAGCGCACTGCCCCGGGATGGCGCACAGTAGGGGTGTGATGAGCGAAGACAGCATGTACGAGGCGGTGTGCAGCCGTGATGCGCGCTTCGACGGGGAATTCTTCTTCGCCGTCGCCACCACCGGGATCTACTGCCGCCCGAGCTGCCCGGCGACCACGCCGCACCGCAAGAACGTGCGCTTCTTCCCGACCGCGGCCGCGGCGCAGGGCGGGGGTTTCCGGGCCTGTCGGCGCTGCCGTCCCGACGCGGTGCCCGGCTCCGCCGAGTGGAACGCGCGGGCGGACGCCGTCGGGCGGGCGATGCGGATGATCGGGGACGGGGTGGTCGACCGCGAGGGGGTGGCCGGGCTGGCTGCGCGGCTGGGGTACAGCGCCCGGCAGGTGCAGCGGCAGCTGGGCGCGGAGCTGGGCGCCGGGCCCGTCGCGCTGGCCCGCGCCCAGCGGGCCCACACCGCGCGGATACTGCTCCAGACGACCGACCTTCAGGCCGCCGAGATCGCGTTCGCGGCGGGGTTCGCCAGTGTGCGGCAGTTCAACGACACCATCCGGGAGATCTACGCCGCCACCCCGACCGAGCTGCGTGCCGCCCGCCCGGGCAAGGCCTCCCGGTTCGGGCCGGTGGGGCGCCGGGCGCAGGCGTCCGCCTCGGCCGGGGTGCCGCTGCGGCTCGCCTACCGCGGTCCGTACGCCACCGCTGAGGTGTTCGGCTATCTCGCCCGCCGCGCCCTCACCGGCGTGGAGGAGGTCGTGGGCGACCCGGGCGAGCGCACCTATCGCCGCAGCCTGCGGCTGCCGCACGGCAGCGGGGTGGTGGAGGTCGACGAGCGCCCCGGTGACGGGTGGTTGGAGTGCCGGCTGCACCTGACCGAGCTGCGCGATCTGACCACCGCAACCCAGCGGATCCGCCGCCTGTTCGACCTGGACGCCGATCCGTACGCGGTCGCCGAACGGCTGGGTGCCGACGCCACGCTGGCGCCCCTGGTGGCGGCGCGGCCCGGGCTGCGCTCGCCGGGCGCCGCCGACGCGCATGAGCTGGCCGTCCGCGCCGTGCTCGGCCAGCAGGTGTCGGTCGCCGCGGGGCAGCGGCTGGGCAACGCCCTGGTCGCCGCGTACGGAACGCCCCTCGCGGAACCCAGCGGCGGGCTCACCCATCTCTTCCCGGACGCCGACGCGCTCGCCGACAGCCCGCTCACGGCCCTCGGGATGCCGGAGAGCAGGCGCGCGACCCTGCGCACCCTGGCCGCCGCGCTCGCCACCGGGGCGGTACGCCTGGACACCGGCGCCGACCGCGACCGGACCGAGAAGGAGCTGCTGGCGCTGCGCGGCATCGGCCCGTGGACGGCGGGTTACATCCGGATGCGGGCGCTGGGCGACCCGGATGTCCTGCTGGAGGGGGATGTCGCAGTGCGGGCGGGGGCGAGCCGGGCCGGGGCGTTCCTGGAGGACTCCGAGGGCTGGCGGCCGTGGCGTTCGTACGCCATGCACCACTTCTGGAACGTCCCGAAGGCCGCCCGGGCCGCCTTGGCGTGACCCTCAGTCCGAGGCCGCGTACTGGGCGACTCCGTAGCCGAAGGACCAGTCGATGGACGTGTTCTCGGTCAGGGTGATGAACACGTTGCGCGGCTCGGTCCCCGCGTACTCCTGGGCGAGTTCGGCGATCCGCCGGTACAGCGCCCGCTTCTGGTCGGGGGTGCGCCCGGAGCGCATGGTGATCGCGATGTACACGATGCCGTCGTCGCGGGGCACGCCGAGGTAGTTGTCGTAGGCCAGGGTGCTGCTGGTGCCGTCGTGGCTGGTCAGGACCTGGAACCGGTCGTCGGGCGGGAAGCCGATCGTCTCGGTCAGGGCGTCGTGCACGGCGCGGCCGAGCACGTCGAGCCGCTCGCGGTCGGCCCTCAGCGCGTCGATGCGGACGAATGGCATGGCGGCGGTTCTCCTTCGGTCGGGCCCGGCAGGTGACTGTACATACTAGTAGGTACAGTCGGCGCGCCGAGGCCCGGCGCCCTTCCGGGCACGGAACTCGGACGCATAGCCCGCGCCGACGATCAGCACCGCACAGGACAGCAGGAGGAAGAGGGTCGTCCAGTTCATCCACACGTAGGCGGGCTCGCTGGGGTAGGTGGTGCCGTCGTCGCGGACGCAGTCGAAACGCAGCGGCAGATAGGAGGACCGGTGGTGGGAGAGGTGCCGGACCGTGTCCGCCGCGAAGCCGTCACGGCATGCCGGAGCGGGACTTGAGTTCGCGCCGTTGTCGGTCTCGTGCTCGGACGCAAGAACACCGAAGAGCCCGAGGGAGTAGATGGATGCCGCCGCGAAGGCGGCCAGCCCCGCGGCACGCCGCATCAGATGCTCCGGCCAGGGCTCGGGGCGGCCCGGAAACGCCATCGCGATGACCCCGAGCAGTGCGATCAGCGCCCCGAGGGCACAGGTTGCGGAGATACCGAGACCCAGGATCACGCCTGCGCCACCTGCCGTCCATGGAGTGGGGAGGTACTCATCCGGCAACCCCACCAGGTCCGGACCCGACCGGCTGTGGTGGAAGCCACCCCTCCCGTAACAGCGGTGTCACAGGGCCACGGAGGCTCAGTTCGAGGCGAGTCGGCGGGCCCTGCGCAGCCCGGCGGTGACGTCCGCGAGGGTCGCGCAGTCCGTCACCGCCGCCCCCGCGGGCAGGACCAGGTCCGTCGGGGGACGGCGGGTGGCGACGGCGTCGGCGAGGTCGGACAGCCCCGCGCGCAGCCGGGCGGTGAGTTCGGCGTCGGGGTACGGCGCGCCCTGGTCGAGCCGGACGCCGCACGCGGTGGCGGCGTCCACGATCTCCTCCAGCGCGGAGACCACCGGCGCCCAGGCCGCCAAGTCCCGTCCGAACGGCGGGTGTTCGGCGCTCGCCACCTCCACCGCGCGGCGCGCGTCGGCCAGCGCGCGGTAGGCCTCGCGGCGCAGTCGCAGCCGCTCGGCGTAGGGCGCTTCGGCGGTCAGTACCCGGTCCAGGTGGTCGCGGGTGGCGCGGACGGCGAGGGAGAGGCGGACGGACACCTGGGCGCGCGGGCCGCCGAGCCCGGGCAGGGCGCCCGCGGCGAGCACGACCACGCAGGCGAGCAGGGTGTCCGTGAGCCGGGTGTAGCCGGGGTCGGTGTCGCCGCCGAGGTAGACGAGGGACAGCAGCAGCGGGGTGAGCACCGCCGTCTGGAGCGCGAAGTGGCGTACGGAGACGGGGATGAGCGCCGCGCACACCGCCGCCACCGCGACCGGCCACAGTCCGAGCACTCCGGTCATCGGGCCGAGCAGGGTGGCGAGCACGCCGAAGACGGCCACGCCCAGCGCCGTGCCGAAGGCGCGGGAGAGGGCGCGCGAGACCAGCGGGCCCATGTCGGGCTTGACCAGGAAGGTGGCGGTGGCCGGGAGCCAGTACCAGTGGTCGCTGGGCAGCAAGCGCGCCAGCACGGTGGACACGCCGACGCACAGGGCGACCCGGGCCGCGTACTCCCGTCCGGCCGGGCCGAGCATCCGGCGCAGCCGCTGCCGGGGGCCGGGGCCGACGGCGCCGACCGGGGGCGCGGGTTCGCCGTCGAAGACGCGGGCGGCGAGCACGACCGCCCGGTGCACGGCGATGCTGCCCGCAGTGCTGGGTTCGGGGGCGGGGAGGCGCCCCGGGGGGAGTCCGGTGCGTACCGAGCGGGCGAGTTGGGCGGGGGTGCGGGCGACCCGGGCGGGCAGGGGTTCGTTCTCCCACAGCAGGGTCAGCACCGCTTCGCTCAGCCCTCCGGCCACCGCGAGCCGGTCGCGCAGCCGCCGTTCCTCCTCGTCGGGGCGCTGCCAGGGGATGCGGTGGGCGTAGAGGGCTTCGTACGCGGTGTCGTACGCGGAGGTCAGCCGGCGCCGCGCGGCCTGGGCGCCCTCGGTGCCGACGACCGTCATCAGCTCGCCGAGCGCGTCGTAGACGGCGGCCACCGCGCCGCGTTCGTCGGGCCCGGGGGCGGCCGCCGGGCGGAACCGGTGGACCATGGGCAGCAGGGAGGCCATCACGATGACCCAGGTGGCGCCGACGAGCAGCATCGCCGCCCGCATCGGCGGGGGTTCGGGCAGTGGCATTCCGGCCCCGACGACGCCGAGCACCATCAGTTGCACTCCGGCCGCCGAGCACACCGGCCCGACGGCGCTGAGGGCGCCGGAGACGAGCCCGATGGTGGCCAGCGCGAGGGCGATCCACGGGCCGAGCCCGAGCGCGCCGAGCCAGGCTCCCATGAAGAGGCCGAAGGCGCCCGCGAGGGCCGGGAGCCCGATGCGCACGGTGCGGGTGCGGCGGGTGGCGGGGCGGTCGTTGATGTGCGCGAACATCGCGCCGAGGCCCGCGGTCACCCCGGCGGGCGTGTTGCCGGTGGCCACTCCCGCCGCCACCACCGGGCCCACACCGAGCGCTCCGCGCAGCACCGCGGGCCACGGCACGGGGCCGCGCAGGGCCCGCACCCCGCGCAGGGGGTGCGTCAGCCAGTCGGGCAGGGCGGGAAGCGCTCGCAAAGATCCTCCGTGTTCCGAGTGATGCGGGGTGGGTGCGGTCCGCGTGGCATCGCATGGACCTCTTCGACGGTACGTGAGCGAAGCGGAGCTTTCGTAACCTGCGCGTTTCCGCCATGTGAGCCGGGGGTGGTTGACAATCGACGATGCCGGGGCATGTGCCCGCGCGTCGGGCGGCGGAGGCCGCGATCATGGTGCGGATGCTCGTCGTTGACCTGCTGCTTTTGAATTTTGACCGGGTTTATGTGCGACACCGATCCGTTCGTGCACATGCCAGGCTCATATGTGTCCCTCATTGGCCATCTTTGAACTCAGCGTGTTGTGCTGTGCACACAAGGCCAACTAGCCTCCGTGTCGCCGCTTGCAGAACGATCGTTTACCAACCGGCTCACCTGGTGAGCGCGTTCCCCCCTGCTCCGGTAGCCCCGCATCGCCCGACCCGACACCCCAAGCGTGGAGAACTCCGTGCACGTGACGTTAGATCAGGACAGATGCGTGGCCTCGGGCCAATGCGTGCTCGCCGCCCCGGAGGTGTTCGACCAGCGCGACGACGACGGTGTGGCCGTCCTCCTCGACGACCTCCCGGCGAGCGGACTGCACGGCGAGGTGCGCCGGGCCGCCGCCGTCTGCCCGGGTCTGGCGATCGCCCTGGCCGAGTCGTGAGCAGCCCGGGGAACGTGGTCATCGTGGGCGCCTCGGTGGCGGGGCTCACCACCGCCGCCACCCTGCGCTCGCTGGGCTACGGCGGGCGGCTCACCCTGATCGGTGACGAGCCGCACACCCCCTACAACCGACCGCCGCTGTCCAAGCAGATCCTGGCGGGCACCTGGGAACACGACCGGATCAAGCTGCGCACCGACGAGGAACTGGACGCGCTCGACGCGGAGCTGCTCTTCGGCAGGTCCGCCACCGGGCTCGACACCCTCGCCGAGCGGGTCCTGCTGGACGGCGGCGACACCGTCCCGTACGACACCCTGGTCATCGCCACCGGGGTCACCCCGCGCAGCCTGCCCGACGCCCACCACCTGGCCGGGGTGCATCTGCTGCGCACCCTCGACGACGCGCTCGCCCTGCGCGACGACCTCCAGCGCAGACCCACGGTCGCGGTGGTCGGCGCGGGGTTCCTGGGCGCCGAGGCCGCCGCGGCGGCCCGCCGGATGGGGCTGGACGTCACCATGATCGATCCGCGTCCGGTGCCGATGCGCCGCCAGTTCGGCGACCGGATCGCGGGGCTCGTCGGGCAGCTGCACCGGGACAACGGCGTGTCCATGCGCTGCGGCACCGGGGTCACCCGGTTCCTCTCGGCCGGCGGCCATGTCACCGGGCTCGAACTGACCGACGGCGCGGTACTCAACGCCGATCTCGTCGTGGTCGCCATCGGCGCGGAACCGTCGGTCGACTGGCTGACCGGGTCCGGGCTGTGCCTGAGCAACGGCGTGGAGTGCGACGCCGCTTGCCGGGCGGTACCGGGCGTCTACGCCGCCGGTGACGTCGCCTCCTGGTACAACGAGCACTTCGGCGCCCGCATGCGGCTGGAGCACCGGCTGAACGCGACCGAGCAGGCCCAGGCGGTCGCCCGTAACCTGCTCGGCGACGACGTTCCGTTCGCCCCCGTACCGTACTTCTGGACCGACCAGTACGACGCCCACATCCAGGCGTACGGCATCTTTCCGGCCGACGCCGAACTCGCCGTGCTCCACGGCGAGCTGGACAACCGCCACTTCGTGGTCGCCTACGGCCACCGGGGGCGGGTGGTGGGGGTGCTGGGCTGGAACAGCCCGCGTGAAGTGCTCAAGCTGCGCCAACTGGTGGCCGACAAGGCGCCGTGGTCGTCGATCGAGGGCAGCGCGCCCCCGGTGGGCGCGCTCGCCGGGGCGGCGGGCCCGCGCGGGTGACGCGGGCCGGGGAGGTGA
>NZ_RIBZ01000838.1:0-19812 GCF_003721215.1 Streptomyces botrytidirepellens | reverse complement strand
CATCACGCCGGGCCGCCCGTCGTATGTAGAGAGAGGGCCCCGCGGGCTCACAGCGCCTGCGGGAAGTCGAAGAGCCGCTTCGGGTCGTAACGCTTCTTCAGCCGCGCCAGCCGGTCCGCGCCGGATCCGTAGTACGCCGAGCGCCAGTTCGTGAGCGTGGCGTCGGTGTAGTTCTGGTACGCCGCCCCGGAGGCGTGGCGCCGCATCGCCGAGTGCGCCGCGTCCAGCCAGGCGTTCTGCGGGGCGCCCGCGCCGCCCGCCGCCCAGGACGCGGTGTACTGCGCGAGGAACCGCGAGCGGCGGTGGACGAAGGCGGTGGCCTGCGGGTCGACGCGGTTCACGGCGCCGCCGAGCGCGGTGAGCGCGATGCTGACCGCGCCGCCGCCGCTGGTGCGCCGTCCGAAGCGCTCGACCTGGTCGAGCATCGCGCGTATCCCCGCCTGGCTCAGCGAGCGGTTGAAGAAGTCGGACCGCGCCGCGTACGTCTCCCGCTTGAGCACCCCGTCGCTGCTGCGGCCGGGCTGGTCGCCGGGCAGATGGCAGCGGCTGGTCGAGGTGTCGCCGCATCCCGCGTACATGCGCATGGCGTCGACGTACCCCCGGCGGCGCAGGGTCACCCGGGAGGCGGGGCCGGGACCGCCGGGGCCGTCGGCGAGCCGGTCCACCGCGTTCTGGAGGTCGCCGTAGGTGCCGAGGGAGAAGCAGCTGATGGAAACGGTCGGGGTGCGGCCGGGGGCGGCCGACAGGTGCAGCGCCGACCAGATCTCGTCGGGCTGGTCGGGGCCCCACTTCTGCCAGGCGCCGATCACCTTGGCCGCCTTCGACCAGGGCCAGGACATATAAGCGGTGACGCCGTCGCCGGGCTTGCGGGTGCGGAAGCGCAGCTCGGTGACGACGCCGAAGTTGCCGCCGCCGGCGCCGCGCAGTGCCCAGAAGAGGTCGGGTTCGCGGTCCTTGGAGACCTGGAGGGTCTTGCCCGCGGCGGTGATGAGGGTCGCGCCGGTGAGGTGGTCGGAGGTGAGCCCGTACGCCCGGGAGACCACGCCGTGGCCGCCGCCGAGGGTGAGCCCGGAGATGCCGACGCTCGGGCAGGAGCCGCCGGGGACGGTGACGCCGTGGGCGCCGAGCCGGGTGTAGACGTCGATGAGCTTGGCGCCGCCGCCGATGCGGGCCTCGCCCGTGGTGGTGCGGATGGAGTCGAGCGCGGAGACGTCGATGACCAGGCGGCCGTCGCCGCTGGAATAACCCGCGTAGCTGTGGCCGCCGTTGCGGATGGCCACGGGGGTGCCGTGGCGCCGGGCGAAGTCCAGACATGCGGCGATGTCGGCCGTATTGCCTATATAGGCGACACCGGCGGGCCGCAGATGGTCGAAGCGGGTGTTGTACAGGCGCCTGGCGGCGGTGTAGTCGGCGTCGCCCGGGCGCACCAGGTCGCCGTGCAGCGCCTTGCCGAGCGCGGTCCAGTCCGCGGCCTTCGCCTTGCCGTCGCTCGCCGCGAGCCGGGTGCCCGAGGCGGCGCCGAGGGACGTCGCGCGCCCGGCGGCGTGTCCCGTGGTGGTGCTGCTGCACGCCGCGGCCCAGGTGGCCGTGGATGCCAGTCCCGCGCTCGCTGCCAGCAGTGTCCGCCGGTTCATGGCGGTGTCCCCTCCCTGTCGACCTTGCCCACTGGTCGACCGGGCCACCGCCGTTACTGCGTATGCCGCCCGGTCGCCTGGTCAGAGGAAATGCCGGGCGGCGGGGTTCCGTTTGTGGCGGAAGAATGACGGTCCGTCGTGTGGACGCTCGCGTCGTCGCGGGCCAGGGAACGGGCTCGGCGGGCCGGACCGATCCAGCCGCAGGTGCATCTCGCGAGGCAGAAGGCCCCCTTCTCCACGGTGGAGGTGCGGGGTTGGTCGGGGCCCATGTCACCTGAGTCGAGCACATGACCACGCTACCGGGCCGTGACGGGTGGCCGGAACGGGTCGTTAAACGAACAAGTATCAAGGCGTGGACGAGCGTGGCCAGGGGGTCGACGGTCGATGGTGGTTCAGCGGCGCGGTGGAAGGAGACGGGCGAAGGCGGTCGCCGGATGCGTGGCGGGTGGTCTGCTGGCCGGGCTGCTGGCGACCGTCAGCGGCTGCTCGTCCCAGACGGTGGCGGACGAGCGCCCGGGCGGTGCACCCGGGGCGGCGGCCGCGGTCGCCGTGCTTCAGCAGGCCGCGGATGTGCTGGTGAGTTCCGGGAGTTCACGGGTGCGGACGACCCTGGAGACGGCGACCGGCGGCACCCGGGTGTCGATCGAGGGCAGCGGGGCGTACGACTTCGAGCAGCGGCGGGGGCGGCTGCGGCTGGTGCTGCCGCGGGACGCGACGGGCGCGGCCGAGCACGGTCCGATCACCGAACTGCTGGCGTCCGGTGCGCTCTTCATGCGCAACCGGGGCGCGGGCATCCCCAGCGACAAATGGGTCCGGGTGGACACGGCGGGCATTCCGGACGGCAATCTGGTCACCGGAGGGGCGACCGATCCGCTGACCGCCGCCGAACTGCTGCGCGGCGTGCGGCGGGCGAGTCTGGTCGGGGAGGAGGGGCTGGACGGCGCCCTGGTGCGGCACTACCGCGGCACCACGGACATCGGCCGGGCGGCGAAGGTGGCCTCGCACGGCGTGCGGGGGCCGCTGCGCGCCGCGGCGAAGGGGTTCACCGACCCGCTGGTGCCCTTCGACGCGTATCTTGACGGACTGGGGCGGCTGCGTGAGGTACGCCACCGCTTCACCGTGACCAGCCGCGCGAGCGGTACGCGGCCCGCCGGGAGCGCGGACGGGCGGCGCGCGGTGGGGGTGGCCTCGACGACGGAGCTGTACGACTTCGGGGTGGAGACCGCCGTCGAGCTCCCCAAGCCCGCGGATATCTACACAGGAAAGGTCGGATCGCCTCAGAAGTAGTCGGAGGGGCCCGCTCTGTCCTTCGAAATGGCCCATCCGTGCCATGCGCGGAGTGTGTACCGATCCCTACGCTGGGAAGCCCGCTGCTCGAAAGTGCTCGAAGGTGCTCGCAGGAGGAGGTGAAACACGTGGTTGCGCGTCGCGGCTCACCGGGCCCGGACCCCGTGGCCCTCGTCGAGATCGATCTCTACGGCGAATTGATGATCGCTGCTGCGAGCGCGGACGAGGACAGGCTCAGTCCGGACCGCATCGACGAGGTGCTCCGGGTGGAGGCCGACCGCTCGGCCGGCCGCTCAGCAGACCGCTCAGCAGACCGCACAGCCGAGCGATCGGATTCGGCCAATCGCTCGACGGGGCGAACGACCGAAAATGCGGAGCGGCCGGAAACCGACGGTCCGGACGCCGGGTAGCCGGGCGGGCGGCAAGCTCCCTCGGGTCCCGTCACGCTCCTCGGGCTCCTCAGGTCCGCAGCAGCCGGGCGATGGCCGCCGTCGCCTCGGCGACCTTGGCGTCCACCTCGTCCTCTCCCTCGTCGCCCTCCTTGGCGGCGCTCTCCACGGCCGCGCTGGCGACGCAGTGGCGCAGGTGCTCCTCGAGCAGCTGGAGGGCGAAGGACTGGAGGGCCTTGGTGCCGGCGGAGACCTGGGTGAGTATGTCGATGCAGTAGACATCCTCTTCGACCATCCGCTGAAGGCCCCTGACCTGGCCTTCGATCCGGCGCAGCCGCTTCAGGTGCTGGTCCTTCTGGTGGGCGTACCCGTGGCCGCCGTGGGTAGGGGAAGCCTGGCCGGACGCCTGGCTCCGCTCGTCGCCGCCGGTGGGCGCGGTGGTGCCGGCTGCCGTGGTGGTCATGGCGTCCTCCCGTTGTTCACTAATCGGTGCACATATACCCCCTGTGGGTATATGGTAACGGCTTTTTCGGCCGAACCGGGCCCCTGTGAAGAGCACACCGCCCGATGGGCGACACTGGGGACGCCGGTTACCGTGGCCGGAAGATGCGCCTAGCATCGTCGAGTCCCCATCCGCCGCATCCCGAGGATCCCCAGTGCGCTTTCGTCTGACCCCCAGGGAGACGAGCTTCTACGACATGTTCGCCGCCTCCGCGGACAACATCGTGACCGGCTCCAAGCTCCTCATGGAACTGCTCGGGGCGGACTCCGCCGCTCGTGCCGAGATCTCCGAGCGGATGAGGGCCGCGGAGCACGCGGGAGACGACGCCACACACGCGATCTTCCATCAGCTGAACTCCTCGTTCATCACGCCGTTCGACCGCGAGGACATCTACTCCCTCGCCTCGTCCCTCGACGACATCATGGACTTCATGGAGGAGGCCGTCGACCTGGTCGTCCTCTACCAGGTCGAGGAGCTGCCCAAGGGTGTCGAGCAGCAGATCGAGGTGCTGGCGCGGGCGGCCGAGCTGACCGCCGAGGCCATGCCGAACCTGCGCACCATGACGAACCTCACGGAGTACTGGATCGAGGTCAACCGGCTGGAGAACCAGGCGGACCAGATCCACCGCAAGCTGCTGGCCCACCTCTTCAACGGCAAGTACGACGCGATAGAGGTGCTCAAGCTCAAGCAGATCGTGGATGTGCTGGAAGAGGCGGCCGACGCCTTCGAGCACGTGGCCAACACGGTCGAGACGATCGCCGTCAAGGAGTCCTGAGCCCCGGCATGGACACCTTCGCGCTCGTCGTGACCATCGCGGTCGCGCTCTTCTTCACCTACACCAACGGCTTCCACGACTCGGCGAACGCCATCGCCACCTCGGTCTCCACCCGGGCCCTGACCCCGCGGGCCGCGCTGGCGATGGCCGCGGTGATGAACCTCGCCGGTGCCTTCCTGGGCAGCGGGGTCGCCAAGACCGTCAGCGAGGGCCTGATCGCCACCCCGACCGGCAAACAGGGCATGATCATCCTGTTTTCCGCGCTGATCGGGGCGATCGCCTGGAACATGATCACCTGGTACTACGGACTGCCGTCCTCGTCCTCGCACGCCCTGTTCGGCGGCCTGGTGGGTGCGGCGCTCGCCGGTGCCAGCACCGTTCACTGGAGCGGTGTGGTGGAGAAGATCGTCCTCCCGATGGTCCTCTCGCCCCTGATCGGCCTGGTGCTGGGCTACTTCGTCATGGTCGGCATCCTCTGGATGTTCCGGAAGTCCAACCCGCACAAGGCGAAGCGCGGCTTCCGGATAGCCCAGACCGTGTCGGCCGCCGCCATGGCGCTCGGCCACGGTCTCCAGGACGCCCAGAAGACCATGGGTGTGGTGGTGATGGCCCTGGTCATCGGCGGTGTCGAGGAACAGGGAGACGCGATCCCGGTGTGGGTGAAGATCGCCTGCGCCGCGATGCTCTCGCTCGGCACGTACGCGGGTGGCTGGCGCATCATGCGCACCCTGGGCCGCCGGATCATCGAGCTGGACCCGCCGCAGGGCTTCGCCGCCGAGACGACGGCGGCCTCGGTCATGTACACCGCGTCGTTCATGTTCCAGGCGCCGATCTCGACGACGCACGTCATCACCTCGGCGATCATGGGTGTGGGGGCGACCAAGCGCGTGAACGCGGTGCGCTGGGGAGTCGCGAAGAACATCATCCTCGGCTGGTTCATCACCATGCCCGCGGCGGCCGGAGTCGCCGCCCTCAGCTACTGGATCGTGAACCTCGCCTTCGGCTGACCCACGCCGGTGACGCAGTGGGCCCGCCCCCGGAATCCGGGGGCGGGCCCTTTTCGTCGTGCGGTGGCACCGCCATGCAGCACCGCAGGACGCCGTTCCTCGCCCGGGGGCGAGGGGCCTGATCAGCCGAAGCGGCCGGAGATGTAGTCCTCGGTCGCCTGGACGGACGGGTTGGAGAAGATCCGCTCGGTCTCGTCGACCTCGATGAGCTTGCCGGGCTGGCCGACGCCGGCCAGGTTGAAGAAGGCCGTACGGTCCGAGACGCGCGCCGCCTGCTGCATGTTGTGCGTCACGATGACGATCGTGAAACGCTCCTTCAGCTCACCGATCAGGTCCTCGATGGCGAGGGTCGAGATCGGGTCCAGCGCCGAGCAGGGCTCGTCCATCAGCAGCACGTCGGGCGCGACCGCGATGGCGCGGGCGATGCACAGCCGCTGCTGCTGACCGCCGGAGAGCCCGGCGCCCGGCTTGTTCAGCCGGTCCTTGACCTCGTTCCACAGGTTGGCGCCCTTGAGGGACTTCTCGACGATGTCCGACAGCTCGCTCTTCTTGTACGAGCCGTTCAGCTTCAGCCCGGCCGCGACGTTCTCGAAGATCGACATCGTGGGGAACGGGTTGGGGCGCTGGAAGACCATGCCGACCGTGCGCCGCACGGAGACGGGGTCGACGCCCGAGGCGTACAGGTTCTCGTCGTCGAGCATCACCTTGCCCTCGACCCGGCCGCCGGGGGTGACCTCGTGCATCCGGTTGAGGGTGCGCAGGAAGGTCGACTTGCCGCAGCCGGACGGGCCGATGAAGGCGGTCACCGAGCGGGGTTCGACGGTCATCGAGATGTCCTCGATGGCCTTGTGGCTGCCGTAGTAGGCCGTCAATCCGCTGATGTCGATGCGCTTGGCCATGTGAATCACTTCTCTTCTTCTCGGCCTCAGCGGCCGGTCTTCGGGGCCTTCCAGCGGGCGATGCCGCGGGCCACCAGGTTCAGGATCATGACGAAGGCGATGAGCGCGAGCGCCGCGGCCCAGGCGCGGTCGAACGAGGCCTCGTTACCGAGCTGCCACTGCTCGTAGATGTAGTACGGCAGCGACGACTGGGCGCCTTCGAAGGGGTTGCCGTTGATCGCTTGGGAGCCGAAGACCAGCAGCACGATGGGGGCGGACTCACCGGCGATACGGGCGACCGCGAGCATCACACCCGTGGTGATCCCGCCGATCGAGGTGGGCAGCACCACCTTGAGGATGGTGCGCCACTTCGGCACACCCAGCGCGAGCGAGGCCTCGCGCAGCTCGTCCGGGACGAGCTTGAGCATCTCCTCGGTGGAGCGGACCACGATCGGCATCATCAGGATGGCCAGCGCCATGGCGCCGGCGAAGCCGGAGTAGCCGAAGCCCAGGATGATGATCCAGAAGCTGAGGATGAACAGACCGGCCACGATCGAGGGGATGCCGGTCATGACGTCGACGAAGAAGGTCACGGCCTTCGCGAGCCGCCCGCGCCCGTACTCCACCAGGTAGATGGCGGTCAGCAGGCCGATGGGGGCCGCGATGAGGGTGGCGATGCCGACCTGCTCCAGGGTGCCGAGGATCGCGTGGTACGCGCCGCCGCCGGGCAGGATCGTCTGGACGCCGTCCATGGAGTGGCTGAGGAAGTAGCCGTCGAGCACGGTCTTGCCGCGGTTGATCGTCTCCCAGATCAGCGAGAGCAGCGGGACGACCGCGATCAGGAAGCAGAGCCACACCAGGCTGGTGGCCAGCTGGTTCTTGGCCTGCCGACCGCCCTCGACCGCGGCCGTGACGCCGTAGGAGAGGATGACGAAGAGCAGCGCGGCGATGAGGCCCATCTGGAAGGGGTTGCCCATGCCGGCGGCCGTGCCGATGCCGACGCCCGCGGCGATCGAGGCCGCGGCCAGCCCGAGCGGGGCCCAGCGGGGCAGCCGCGCCTGCTGGAGGGTGGACGCGCGCGTGGTGGTGTCGATGGTCGTGTCGCTCATGCTGCGGTCCCCGAGTACTCCTTGCGGCGGGCGATGATCATTCGCGCGGCGCCGTTCACCAGCAGGGTGATGACGAACAGGACCAGACCGGAGGCGATGAGCGCGTCGCGCCCGTTGTCGTTGGCCTCCTTGAAGTGGCTGGCGATGTTCTGCGCGAAGGTGCCGCCGCCCGGGTCCAGCAGGCTGACGTTGATCAGGTAGCTGGGGGAGAGCACGGTGGCGACCGCCATGGTCTCGCCGAGCGCGCGGCCCAGGCCCAGCATGGAGGCGCTGATGATGCCGGAGCGGCCGAAGGGGAGGACCGACATGCGGACGACTTCCCAGCGGGTCGCGCCGAGCGCCAGCGCGGCCTCCTCGTGCATCTTCGGGACCTGCCGGAACACCTCGCGGCTCACGCTGGTGACGATCGGCAGGATCATGATCGCCAGCAGGATGCCGACGGTGAACAGCGACCGCGCGGCGCCGCCCTGGTAGGTGAAGACGCCGGTCCAGCCCAGGTACTTGTCCATCCAGGTGTACAGCGGGGTCAGGTGCGGCACCAGGAAGAGCGCGCCCCACAGGCCGTAGACGATGCTGGGGACCGCGGCGAGCAGGTCGATCACGTACGCGACCGGCATCGCCAGCCGCCGCGGGGCGTAGTGCGAGATGAAGAGCGCGATGCCGACGGCGATCGGGACCGCGATGACCATCGCGATGATCGAGCTGACGACCGTGCCGTACGCGAGGACCGCGATGCCGAACCGCATCGGCGTGGAGCCGGTG
This sequence comes from Streptomyces botrytidirepellens, assembly GCF_003721215.1. Classification (NCBI taxonomy): domain Bacteria; kingdom Bacillati; phylum Actinomycetota; class Actinomycetes; order Kitasatosporales; family Streptomycetaceae; genus Streptomyces; species Streptomyces botrytidirepellens. The sequence continues at coordinate 11,469 of NZ_RIBZ01000838.1, read as the reverse complement.
CTCCACTCGAAGGCGGTGAGGAAGTTGGCCTCGTCCTTGGAGATCGCGATGGCGGCGCGGTACGCGAGGAAGCCCGCGATGGCCGCCATGATCACCAGGAGGGCGATCCCGGAGCCCCGGGAGAGGCCGAGGAAGATCTTGTCACCGGCGCGGCCGGTGGAGCGGGTCGAGACCTTGGGCGGCGACCCGGCGGATGTGGAAGTGGGTTCTATATCCGTTTTCATGGGTTCTCCGGTCTGCGGAGCCGGATGGGGGTGAGGCTCCTGGTGCGGCGGTGCACCGGACGGTGCGGCCTGCTCTGCTCCGGCGGTGGCCGGAGCGGAACAGGCCGCACACTTCAGGTCAGGAGAGGCTGGAAATGCTGTCCCGGACCTTGGCGGCGATCGCGTCGGGCAGCGGGGCGTAGCCCAGCTCCTTCAGCGCGGACTGACCGTCCTTGCTCGCGGCGTAGTTGAGGAAGGACTTGGCGGCCTTGAGGGTGCCGGCCTTGTTGCCCTTGTCGCAGGCGATCTCGTAGGTGACCAGCGTGATCGGGTAGGCGCCGGCGGCCTTGGTGTCGTACGCCAGGTCGAGGGCCTGGTCCTTGCCGCTGCCCGCGGGCTTGGCCTCGGCGATGGCCTTGGAGGCGTTGTCGACGGTGGCCTTGACGGGCTGCGAGGCGCCGGTGTCCAGGTCGACGGTCTTGATGCTGTTGGCGGTCGCGTACGACAGCTCGAAGTACGAGATCGCGCCGGAGACCTGCTTGACCTGCGAGGAGACACCGGAGGAACCGTCGGCGGACTGGCCGCCCTTGCCCTCCCACGCCTTGCCCGGCTCGTGCGGCCACGCCTTCGGGGCGGCGGCCTTGAGGTACTTGGTGAAGTTGTCGGTGGTGCCCGACTCGTCCGAGCGGTGGAACGCCTGGATCTTGAGGCTCGGGAGCTTCACGCCCGGGTTGAGCTTCTTGATCGCGGGGTCGTCCCAGGACTTGATGTCCGAGTTGAAGATCTTGCCGAGGGTCTCGGCGTCGAGCGTCAGCTTGTCCACGCCGGGGACGTTGAAGCCGATCGCGATCGGGCCACCGACCATCGGCAGGTTGATGCCCTGGCCGCCCTTGCACATCTTCTTCGAGGACGCGACCTCTTCGGGCTTGAGGGCCGAGTCGGAGCCCGCGAAGGCGGTCTTGCCCTGGAGCCACTCCTGGATGCCCGCGCCCGAGCCGGTGGCCTTGTAGTTGAGCTTGACGTCCTTGCACTTCGCGCCGTAGTTCTTCGTCCACAGGTCCATGGCGTTCTTCTGCGCGGACGAGCCGGAGGCCAGCAGCTGACCCTTGCCATCGCACTTGATGTTGCCGGTGGACGCGGCGCCACCACCGCCGGTGTTGTTGTCCGAACCGCAGGCGGTGAGGACGAGTGCGCCGGACAGAGCGAGGCCACCGGCGACGATGGCGCGAAGCCGGTTGTTGCGCTGAAGCTTCACTTTCGGGGTTTCCTTCCAGAAGCCGCCGGTGGGGGACGGCGCGCGACGTAATGGTGCGCAGGTGCGGATGTGCGCTGGACGCGAGTCCGGGCACAGGGCTCGGTTCGCATCTCAGTAGGGCTGAAATTAGGCAGATCAGGTGAAGCGGCCGAAGGGGAAGAGTTAACGAGCGGTGAACCTCGGCCGTCAGTGTGGTGGCCGGGTAACGGCGAGGTCACGGCCCGGCCTCCCGCCCGCGTCCCTCCGTGTCCGTCTCCTTCCGTCCACTTCAGTCCTCTCAAGACCCCGGATCGCGTCGACTGCGCGACCTACCGGCGCGTGGCTCTGTCGGATTGCGGTACGGCATGTCACCATCCGTCCCTACTCGGATGAGAGGAGGCCGGCGGGTGGGACGGGACGGGAGAGGGAGGCGTACGGGCGCCGCCACGGCGGCCGCGCTCGTCTGCGCGCTGGGGACATCGGCCTTACCCGCCGGTCCTGCGTACGCGGCGCCCGGCGAACCGGAACCGGCGTCGAACGGCGCCCGTGGTGCCGGGTCCGGCGGCGGACGGCTGGAGAAGGTCCGCTCGGACGTGGACCGCTTCTACCGGCAAGCGGAATCAGCCACCGACGCGTACAACCTCGCGCGGGAGAAACAAGCGCGCCAGGAGAAGTCGATCCTGAAGATCGCGCGGGCCGTGGTGAAGGCGCAGAAGGAGATGACCGGGCTGCGGGAGCGCGCCGGGGCGCTGGCCCGGGCCCAGTACCGCGGCGGCGGGATGCCGCCCGAAGCGCGGCTGCTGCTGGGCGACGACCCCGGTGGCTTCCTCGACGGCTTCACCCTCGCGCGCAAGGGCGAGAAGGCGGCCCACGGGCTGATGAACCGGCTGGAGCACACCAAGGCGGCGCTCGACCGTTACGCCGAGTCCGCCTCCCGGGAGTGGGAGCGGCTCGACCGGAGCCGGGCGAAGAAGGCGGCGGCAAGGGCGGAGATCACCGAAAAGCTCGCCCGGGCCCGGCGGCTGGAGTCGAGGCTGGAGGCCAAGGAGCGGGACCGGCTGCGGCAGCTCCAGGAGCAGCGGGACCGGGCATCTCAGGCGAAATGGCTCAAGACCGGCATACTGCGGGAGGCTGGCGGGCGGTCGAGCGGCCTGGGGCGGCGCGCGATCGACTTCGCGACGGCCCAGATCGGCAAGTCCTATGTATGGGGTGCCGTGGGTCCGGACGGCTACGACTGCTCGGGGCTGACCCAGCGGGCCTGGGCCTCGGCCGGCCGGAGCATCCCGCGGACCTCGCAGGAGCAGTGGCGGCTGCTGCCGAAGGTGGACACCGCGCACATGCGCCCCGGTGACCTGGTCATCTACTTCAAGGACGCCAGCCATGTGGGGATGTACGTGGGCGACGGCGCGATCGTCCACGCCCCGCGGCCGGGCCGCCGGATCACCCTCGCGGGGGCGGGGTCGATGCCGATCCTGGGCGTGGTGCGCCCGGACGCCTCCTGATTCGGGCTGATTTCGCGCCGCGGGCGTGATTCAGCTGATATGTCCGCCTCGCCCCGGTGTGGTTGGAGCGCGAACGGCGCCATCCGTGTTCGGTTCCACAAAATGGCGACGAGTTGGCGTGACCTTTGTCATTTTGGCCCCTGCCCGGATTCCCGCAAGTCGCCCAGTGAGCGGGGCATATGACAAAAGTGGCGTCCGGAAGGTCATTCCACGGGGCCCGGACCGAGCGCTAAAGTCGCCTGGCAGTATTCGGCTTGCATGCCCTGAAACCGACCAGTCGGTGCGTGAGCCGGTCGTGCGGTCCGCCGGTCGGCGGCGGGTGCCGCGCCCTCGGGGGGAGGGAAGGAATCGAGCGATGTCCGTACCCGTGCCGAGGCAGCGGGAGGCCCTGGCCGCCGAGGCCCGGCCGGCCGCCCTGCCCGACAGCGGGCTCACCCTGCTGGTGATCGAGGACGATCCGGCCGGCGCCTTCAACGTCCCCGAGATGCTGGACACCGAAGGCAACCGGGTCCGTATCCGTACGGCCCGTAACCTCACCGAGGCCTCCCGGCTGCTCACCGACGGTGTGCAGTGCATCCTGCTCGACCTGGCCCTGCCCGGCCCCGAGCACGAGGCGGAGGACGCGCTCGACACGCTGCGCTCCGTACTGAAGCTCGCCCCCACACAGGCCGTCCTGGTCCTCACCGCCGAGGACGACGCCGAGCGCGCCGCGGAGGCGGTCCGGGTCGGGGCGCAGGACTTCCTCTTCCGCGACGAGCTGGACGGCCGCATCCTCAGCCGCGCCATCCGGTACGCGGTGGAGCGAAAACGCTCCGACCTCGCCCAGCGCCAGCTCACCGAGTCCCGGCTGCGCGCCCAGGAGAACGCCCGGCTGGAGCGCGGACTGCTGCCCACCCCGCTGCTCCAGGGCTCCGGGCTGCGCTTCGCCGCCCGCTACCGGCCCGGCCGCAGCCGGGCCCTGCTCGGCGGCGACTTCTACGACACCGTCCGCACCCCGGACGGCACGGTGCACGCCATGATCGGCGACGTCTGCGGCCACGGCCCCGACGAGGCCGCCCTCGGCGTGGAGCTGCGGATCGCCTGGCGCGCCCTGACCTTCGCCGGGCTCTGCGGCGACCAGCTGCTCGGCACCCTCCAGCAGGTGCTGGAGAACGAGCGCCCGGACGATGAGATCTTCGCGACCCTGTGCACCGTCGACATCGCCCCGGACGGCCGACGGGCCGGGGTCTGCCTCGCCGGACACCCCTCACCGCTGGCCGTACGGCCCGGAATGGCGCCCCGGCTGCTGCCCACGGACGAGAACGGCCCCGCCCTCGGCCTGCTGCCGAACGCCCGCTGGCCGCGCCGGCAGGTCGAGCTGGGCGGCGCCTGGAGCCTGATGATGTACACCGACGGGCTGATAGAGGGCCGCGTCGGGGCCGGGGTGCAGCGGCTCGGCCAGGAGGGGATGGTCGAGATCGTCGCCCGCCAGATGGCGACCGGGCTGCGCGGCGAGGAGTTGCTGGACGCCACGGTCACCGAGGTGCGGGCGCTGAACGGCGGTGAGCTGACCGACGACCTGGCGGTGCTCCTGCTGGACCGCGGCTGAGCTGCCGCCGCCCCGCGATATCCGCGATATACCTGCCGATCGGGCTACCGGCCGCCGTTGAAGGGCCCGTACGGACCGTCGGAGCTGGAGCCGCGCCCCCGCGGCCAGCCGCGGCCGCCGCCGGAGATCTGCCGCAGCGCCGGGCGCACGTCGACGATGTACACGATCGTCGCGATCAGCCCGATGATCGGCAGGAAGCTCATGATGCCCATGAAGAAGTTCACCGCGGCCGCGAGCCCCAGGATGATCATCCAGAACGGCTTGGTCTGCTTGTTCGCGGCCCGGTAGGCGTCCTCGCGGCGGATGACCGAATCGACGAAGGCGAACAGGCTGAAGAGGAGCAGGCCCCAGGAGACCCAGTACAGCAACTCGCCGAAACCTTGCACCAGCACGCTGTCCACCGCCCAGAAGAGACGCTCAGAGGAAAAGAGGGATGAGCATTACGGGCCACCGTACCCGCTGACGGGGCCGGGCACGCCAGCTGCGTACCCGGCCCTCTTGTGCGCCCCGACAAAGGCCCTGTCGGACAGGCGCGTCAGTGGGACGGCTTGGAGTCCGGCTTCTTGGCCGTGGCGGGCTTGCGGGCCGGGGCCTTCTTGGCCGGGGTGGCAGGCTTCGCCGAGGTCTTCGGGGCCTCCTTGGCGGCGGGCTTGGCGGCGGCCGGCTTGGTGGAGTCCACCGCGACCGGCTGCGACGGCGCCTTGGGCGCGCCCTCCTCGTGGGGCTCGATCGCGGAGGCGATGTCGACGACCTCGTCGGCCGCCTCGCCGCGCCAGGTCTTCACGACCTCCTGGCCGTGCTCGGCGACCTCGTCGTACCGCTCCCGCGCCTTCACGGCCAGCTCGGCGGCGCGGCCGACGCCCTGGAGGGCGAGGTCCTGCGCCGAGTCACGGAGCCGCTTGAGGTCGGTGTCCAGGGAGCCCAGCACCTCGTTGAGCTTGCCCTGGGCGTCCTTCGCCTGCTGGGTGACCCGGTCCTGCACGGCCTTCGGGTCCGTGTTGCGCACCTGGTTGAAGCGCTCCGGGGCCTCCGCGACGATCTTCTCGACCAGCGTCGGCACCTCCTTGAGCTTCTGGGCGGCGAGGTCGGCCGTGCCCGCCACGAAGTAGAGCGGGGTCGGGTCGGTGAGGGTCTTGCGTACGTCGTCGGTGATGGCCATGGTTCCTGGTCCTCCCGGATCAGTTCGAGGGTGTGGCGACGTCGGCGTCGGCGGGGGTGTCGTCCGAGGCGGTCCCGTGTCCGTTCTCCTTGCGGAAGGACTCGTAGATCTGGAGCAGCACCTGCTTCTGCCGCTCGTTGATCGTGGGATCGGCGAGTATCACGCTGCGCACCTCGGTTTCCTCCCGATCGCGCTCATCGAGGATCCCTGCCTGTACGTACAGGGTCTCGGCGGATATCCGCAGCGCCTTCGCGAGCTGCTGGAGGATCTCGGCGCTCGGCTTGCGCAGTCCGCGCTCGATCTGGCTGAGGTACGGGTTGGACACCCCGGCGGCGTCGGCCAGCTGCCGCAGCGAGAGCTGGGCACTGCGCCGCTGCTCCCGCAGGAAGTCGCCGAGGTTGCCGACGTTCAGTGATGCCATGCCTTCGATGCTGCACCAGGAGTGCTAACTATTGCAAGCAAGGTGCTTGCAACAGTGGCGCGTGCCACGTGACGCCGGGCCGTCGTGCGGCACGCGCCGGGGTCAGCTCCGGGTGCTCCGGGCCAGGTCGGACAGGTTCAGGGTCTCGCTCGCTGGCGGGGCCTGCACGGTGATCGGCTTGTTGATGTCCAGGAAGGTCATCGTCACATCGAGCCGGCCCTTGTCGGCGTCGCCGCGCATGCGGAACCGCTTCGTGTGGCTGTCCGGGTCGATCCACATGTCCATGTTCAGGCGGTCGATGCCCGCTTCCTCGTACGTCGTGAGGGCCTTGTCGCGGCGCTCGCGGGTCGTGGACTTCTCGTCCTCGAGGCTCGCGCGCATCTGCTCGAGGGTGACCGTGCCGCGGTAGTGGGTGGTCCGGACGCCGTCGATGGTTTCGCCGCCGACCCGCCGCAGATTGTCGGCGTCGGAGAGGAAGGCGGACTCGTCGGCCGGATTGGTCTTCGCCCGGCCTGTGAGCGAGCCCGAGCCCTGGGAACCGGACCCGCGCTTCTCCAACTCCGAGGCGTCCAGTGCGAGCCAGCGCTTGCCGTCGAGCTCGGGGAGGTCGCTGTCGCCGCTGCCGAGCCCGGCGGTCACCGCACCGCCGCCGAGGTACATCACGCCGCCGGTGAGCCGGTACTCCACCGTCCCCGCCTCGTCCTCGCCGCGCGTGCGCATCTTCATCCGGGCCACGGGCGGGTTGAAGGCCATCGCGCCCTCGCCCTCGACCCGCCCCTCGTCGAGGGTCTGGCCGGTCATCCGGTAGCGGAGCGAGGTCAGCTTCTCCGTCTTCTTCGCCGCCGCCCGCACGGCCGCCGCCGGTGCCATGCGCGGCTCCTTCGCCGCCCGGTGCGCGCGCTCGCCGCCGCCGGACTCCGGCGAGCCGCACCCCGCCGCCCCGGCGCATAACAGCGCGGCGGCGAGCACCGCGACCCCCGCTCTGCCGCGCCTGTTGTCCGGTCCGGTGCGTGCAACGATGCCCATATACCCCACCCCTTGTGGAACTTATGTTCGTTCCTGATCGATGTCGGGACATTAGCGCACGCGCGGGGAACCGGTCCCGGCATTTGCCGCCGCCCCGTTGTCACCGGGCCGGGTTCACGCTGCTCGGCGAGTGCGACGTCGAGTACCCGCCCGGCTCCTTCATGCGGTGCAACGACTGGCGGCTGGAGTTGCGTAGTGCACCGCAAGGCCGGAGTGTCCCGGCATGATGTCGGGCCGCAGCACCAGGTTCTCGTCGTAGTCGCCGCCGTTCTGGCGGCGGAAGGGGATCGGATCGGCGGTCGGCAGCGCGGCGAGCCGCTGCCGCAGCGCGTCGGCGTAGCCCTCGTACTGCTCGGCGGAGAGCCGGTCCGCGCCGTAGACGACGTGCGGCGGCAGGACGGACATGCCGCTGTACCAGAGCGTCCCGTGCTGGAGCGGGAACAGCAGGTGCTCGATGTCGCCGTTGACGCCCCGCGGCCCGGCCGCGGCCCGCGGGGTGCCGGCGGTGAGCAGGACCATGGCGCGCTTTCCGGCCAGCTTGCCGTCCCCGTAGCGCAGGGTGCGGCCGTCGGGGCCGGTGACGCCGAAGGCGAAGCCCTTCACGAAGACGCGGTCGAACCAGCCCTTGAGGATGGCGGGCATCCCGTACCACCACAGCGGGAACTGCACGATCAGTGCGTCGGCCCAGGCGATCTTCTCCTGCTCGGCGCGGATGTCCTCGCTCAGCGTCCCGGCGTCGTAGGCGTCGTGCGAGGAGGCGCCGATGATCAGGCGTTCCTCGGCGTCGTGCCGGAAGTCGGCGCCGTCCACGACCGGGTTCCAGCGCATGGCGTAGAGGTCGGACACCCGGCACTCATGGCCCAGCCCCCGCAGGGCGCGCAGGCCCTCGTCGCGCAGGGAGCCGCTCAGTGAGCGCGGTTCGGGGTGGGCGAATATCCACAGCACGTTCATACCGGCCAGCGTCGCAACGCGGCCGCCGGGCGACGAGTGGCCGGATGGCCAGGATGTGTGAGGATCTGGCCAGCTGAAGTTGGGGGCTGGGCGCGGACCAGGGCCTCGGCCATGGACTGCTCGGTGCCGTCCCCGGTGCGCAGCGCGGCCGCCGCGAGGTCCGCGGACAGCCTCGCCTCGTTCCGGACGAAGCCGCTGACCGGCATCAGCGCGGAGATGCCGGTGGGGGACAGCGCCTGGCAGGCGCTGTCCTGGTGCGGCGCGCTGTCCGGGGTGTTTCGCCGCCGTACGGCGTGAAGGCCCGGGGGCTCAGGTTCCGTACGGGTGGGCCGCGCGCGCCGTGCGGAGGGCGTCGGCCCACCAGACGAGCTGGTCGAGCATGGCCGTGGCGGCGGTGTCCGGGCCCTTGGGGTCGGTCAGTTGGCCGTCCGGACCGAAGGCGTCCCAGGCGCCGTGGAAGCTGACCGTGTCGCGCACGGTGACCGCGTGCACCTCGGCGAAGACGGGCCGCAGATGCTCGACCGCGCGCAGGCCGCCCGAGATGCCGCCGTAGCTGACGAAGCCGACCGGCTTGGCCTGCCACTGGCTGTAGTGCCAGTCGATCGCGTTCTTCAGCGGGGCGGGATAGCTGTGGTTGTACTCGGGGGTGACCACGGCGAACGCGTCCGCCGCGTCCAGGCGCGGGGTCACGGCCTCCAGCGCCTTGGCGTCCTCGGGGCCGGGCTGGTGGGTGAGGCACGGCGGGAGCGGGGTGTCGGCCAGGTCGACGACGTCCACGCTCAGGTCGTCGCGCAGCGCGGCGCGGCCGGTGAACCAGTCGGCCACCTTGGGCCCGAAGCGGCCCTCGCGGGTGCTGCCGACGATGACGGCGAGACGGACAGGGGTGCGGGTGGGAACTGCGGTTGCGGTAGTCATGGGAAGAGGCTCGGACTTAAACAAAGGTTGAAGTCAAGCTACCCTCGGCAGCATGACGCACCTCACCTGGAAGACCCATGAGCTGACGGTCGGCGAGCTGTCCCAGCGCAGCGGGGTCCCCGCCTCCGCGCTGCGGTTCTACGAGCGCGAGGGGCTCATCCACAGCCGCCGCACCTCCGGCAACCAGCGCCGCTACACCCGCGACACGCTCCGCCGGGTGGCCTTCGTGCGCTCCTCGCAGCGGGTCGGCATCCCGCTGTCGCGGATCCGGGAGGTGCTGTCGCTCTTCCCCGAGGACCACGTCCTGACCAAGGAGGACTGGGCCCGGATCTCGGAGTGCTGGCGCTCGGACCTCACCGACCGCATCGAGCAGCTGGAGAACCTCCGCGACCACCTGACCGACTGCATCGGCTGCGGCTGCCTGTCGATCGACAAGTGCGCGCTGGCCAACCCGTACGACAAGCTGGGCGAGCAGGGCGCGGGCGCCCGCCGGCTGCTCAAGTCCTGCTGCTGAGCGCGGTCCTGCTCCCGAAGCGCCTCAGAACATGTCCGGGCACCACGGCCGCCGCGGGGTGCGCAGCAGGGTGTCGGCCAGGGCCGCGGCGCCGGGGCGCTCCTCCTCGGCCCGGCCCAGGGCGGTGAGGCGGACCGGCGACTCGTCGCCCAGCCACACGGTGCCCAACTCGCCGATGTCCATGGTGAGGTCGGCCGGGCGGGTGGTGGGGGCGCAGGTGGCGCCGTCCGGGGTGGCGTCCAGCAGATAGCGGCCGCCCGCCAGTCCGGCCCGGTCGCGCAGGTCGAGGACGAGTGAGCCGGACACCGGGTACGTACGGGCCTCCAGGAGCGCGGGGACGTCCAGCGGGCGCAGCCACAGGTAGTCGGCGTACGTGGTGGGCCGGGCCGCCCGCGGGTCGCCGAGGAACAGCGGCAGCAGGTCGTCCGGGGCGCGGGGGCCGGTGGCGATGTGCAGGACCCAGTCGATGGAGCACAGGAAGTGCCACAGCGCGCGCTCGGCCGCCGGGGTGACGCCGATCAGGCTGAGGACCGTGGCGGTGTCCTGGGGCCGCTTGTTGCCCTCCCAGCGGTCGTCGGTGGTGAAGGCGAGCAGGCCGTCGACCGAGCCCTCGGGGGAGCGGTAGAGGACGTAGAACGGTTCGGCGGGCCAGCCGTCACCCGGGAACCGGAGTTGACCGGTGTTGAGCTTCCACCAGCGCTCGGTGCGGTCGATGACGCCGTGTTGCCGGGCGCGCAGCCGCTCGTGCAGGGCGGGGCCCCGTTCCCGTACCTCGTCGGGGTCGGCGTAGTCGACCCGGCCGCCGCAGCTGGGCCCGGCGTAGCGCGGGTCGAGACCGGCGCGGGCGACGTCCACCGACCACTGGGTGACCCAGGTGGCCGGGCCGAAGCCGTACCGCCCGTAGATGGGGTACTCGGCGGCGAGCAGCGAGGCCACCGCGTCGCCGCGCTCCTTGGCGGCCCGCAGGTCGTGGTCCATCATCCGGCTGAGCAGGCCCCGGCGGCGGTGGGTGGGCGACACGGTGACGTTGGTGATCGCGTTTGCCGGTACGTCGGCGCCGCCGACCGCCGTCAGCCGCTGTTCGACGCTGCGGAAGGTGGCGACGCAGCGATCTCCGTCGAACGCCCCCTGGGTGCGGTCCAGGTCGATGCCCGTGCGCCGCACCTCCAGCTCCTCCTTGGAGACGTCCGGCGACAGCAGGAAGCCGGTGTGCATCGCGCGGAGCCAGTTGGGAAGGTCGGACACGTCGAGGGAGGTGCGGATGTGGACGGCCATGCGGCCACGCTAGGCGGCCGCCGCCACCGGCCGCACGCGATTTTTATCCCCAGCCTGTGGATGCCCGGCGCGGCCCCGGCACGGCCCTGGCGGGCCACCTACGAGAGCAGGTCGTCGACCTGGGCCTCGCCCTCGCGGTACCGGCGCGCGATCTCCGCACTGCACTGGTCGGCGGTGCGCTGGAGCCCCTGACGCCGCCGGGACACCTGCTGCTCGTACCCCTCCAGGCGGCCCATCGCGCCGTGCAGCTCCTCGTCCGTGCGCGCCGGGAGGTCCGACAGGCCGATCTCGGCCAGCATCTCTTCGGCCAGCCGCTCGTACTCCGCGCTGTGCGGGGTGCCGAGCGTCACATGGCGGGCGGAGGTGCGGTGCCGGGACGGGACGTCCGCCAGGATCTTGGGCAGCAGCTCGACCAGCTCCGCGGGCTCCGCCGACGGCCCGTCCGCCGCCACCGGCGCCCCCGGCTCGCGGCGGCGGGTCAGCTCGGCGCGGAGGATGTCGATCCGGCCGTGCAGCAGTCTGCGCACGTAGCTCAGGTCCGCCTCCTCACGCTGCGCGGAGCGGCGCAGCGCGCGCAGCTCCGCCAGCCGCAGCCCGCCCAGGGTCCCTGTCCCCGCTGCCCCCGCCGACGCTGCCCCCGCCGATGCTGCCCCCGCCGACGCCGCCCCCGCCGACGGCGCG
>NZ_RIBZ01000836.1:0-19192 GCF_003721215.1 Streptomyces botrytidirepellens | reverse complement strand
GCGTGCAGCGCGGCGGCGGCGCGGTCGAACGCCGCGCGACCGGTGCCGTCACCATGGCCGCCGCAGCCGCCGCAGCCGCCCGCCCGGGCGAGCACGGCCGCGGCGTACTCCCAGGTGGCTCGCTCCTCGGCCACGGTGATCAGGCGCGGCAGCAGCTGGTCGATGGGCTGGCCCTCGTAGACGACGGTGGCGCCCGTGGACGCCACCTCCGCCGTGTAGCGGCTGCGGCTCGCGGGGGTGTCCGGGTCGAGCCGGGCGTGGGCGCAGTACTCCTCGTACGCGACCGGGTCGAAGAGGGCGACGGTGGTGTGCACGCCCTGTGACGCCAGCGCCCGCAGCAGCGCCTCCATCCGCCGCAGGTACCGGGGGTGGTCGTCGAAGCCGAACGACGCGTATCCCCGCATCGCGGCGAAGTCGTCCTCGGCCGCCAACAGCGCCACTACGCTGGGCACTTCCCTGCGCAAGGCCCGGATCGCGGTGGGCTTCCCGCAGTGCGTGCCGCCGTTGTCGGTGTGCGCCATGACTCCCCCTCAGCGCGGACGTTCAGTGCTCACTCACCGTAACCGGGGGCACTGACAACGCTCCGGCGGACGCGTCATCAGGCTGTCAGCCGCGGAAGGCCGTCAGCCGCGGAGCCGGTCGAGGCGGAACGGGGTGAGGGCGGCGGGGCGGTGCCCGGTGACGACGTAGGAGGCCAGTTCGCTGCCGGTGACCGGGCCGAGCGTCACGCCCAGCATCCCGTGGCCCGTGGCGGTGAAGGCGTTCCCGGAGCCGGGCACGCGGTCGATGACCGGCAGTCCGTCGGGCAGGAACGGCCGGCCGCCGACCCAGGGGTCGCGGATCAGCGCCACCAGGTCGTCGGGATCGTCGAACCACTGCCCGAGGTAGTGGCGGCTCGCCCGGGCGACGGCGACGATCCTGCGCCAGTCGAGCCGGTTGTTGTTGCCGCTCAGCTCCATCGTCCCCGCGATGCGGGTGGTGCCGCCGATCGGTGAGGCCACGGCCCGGTGTTCGCCGAAGTACAGCGTGTGCGTCGGTGCGGGGTCGAGGTCCACGGAGAAGCTGTAGCCCTTGCCCGCCTGGAGCGGCAGGTGGTGTCCCAGCTCGCGCAGCAGGTCCGCGGAGCGCACTCCGGCCGCGATGACGACGGCCGAGCAGGGGATCTCGCCGGTGTCGGTGACCACCGCGGTGACCCGGTCCCCGGACGGTCCGCGCCGGAAGCCGGTCGCGGCCACGTTCTCGTGGACCTTCACCCCGGTGGCCGCCAGCCGTTCTTCGAGGGCCCGGGCGAAGGCCACCGGGTCCAGGACGCCTTCGCCGGGGACGAGGTAGGCGGCGCGGACCGCCGGCGCCAGCGAAGGGTCCAGGGCCATCGCCTCGGCGCCGGTGCTGACGTCGTCCGGGAGCGGATAGCGGCCGTCCGCCATCTGCCGCTGGAGCTGGAGGTGGTGGCGCGCCTCGCCGGGCGAGAGGAACGCGTGCACCATGCCGGGGCGGCTGAGGGTGGTCTCGACTCCCGCCTCGCGCAGCCCGTCGAAGAGCGCGAACGTGCTGCGGTTCAGCTCGGCGATCGCCGCGTAGCCGCGCCGGAACGCCGCGGGCGTGCTGCTGCGCCAGAAGCGCCACAGCCACCGTACGAACGCCGGGTCCGGCAGCGGGCGCAGATAGAGCGGGGAGTCCGGCCGCCCGAGGGAGCGCGCCGCGTACCGCAGGACTCCCGGGGCGGGGACGGGGGTGGAGTGGCTGAGGCAGACCCAGCCCGCGTTGCCGCGGGAGACGCCGGAGCCCACTCCGCGCCGTTCCACGATCTCGACCGGCAGCCCGCGCTCGGCCAGGTAGTACGCGGTGCACAGGCCGACCACGCCGCCGCCGACGACCACCACGGGACCGCTGCCGTGCCTTGTGTCCATGGCGCGTCCCCTATTCGGCGGACTCGTAGGTGGTCAGGAACGCCCGGGTCCGGGCCTGTTGGGGGCGGCCGAGCACCTCGGCGGGCGGGCCCGCCTCGATGATCCGGCCGCCGTCGACGAAGGCGACCCAGTCGGACACCTCGCGGGCGAAGGGCAGTTCGTGGGTGACGAGCATCATCGTCATCCCCTCCTCGGCCAACTCGCGCATGACCCGAAGCACTTCACGGGTCGCCTCCGGGTCGAGCGAGGAGGTGGGTTCGTCGAAGAGCAGCACTTCGGGCTTGAGCGCGAGCGCCCGCGCGATGGCGACCCGCTGCTGCTCGCCGCCGGACATCTGGTCGGGGTGGGCGAGGCCGCGGTGGGCGAGCCCGACCCGGCGCAGCAGCACGACGGCGCGCTCCAGGGCCTGCCGTTCGGGGACGCCCGCCTTGACCTGCGCCAGCATGACGTTCTCGACGGCGGTCAGGTGCGGGAAGAGGTGGAAGCGCTGGAAGACCATGCCGACCGTGCGGCGCAGCCGGGCGAGGTCGCGACAGACCGTCCGCCCGTCGCTGTGCACCGTCTCGCCGGCCACCTCGATGGTGCCGGTGTCCGGCCGCTCCAGCAGGTTGACGCAGCGCAGCAGGGTGGTCTTGCCGCCGCCGCTCTGCCCGATGACGCTGACGATCCGGCCGCGCGGGACGTCGAGGGAGACGTCGTCGAGGACGCGGCGCCCGTCGAAGGACTTGCCGAGGTCCCTGATCCGTATGACGGCGTCGGTGGGCCGCGGGGCGGTGGTCCCGGTCGTCGTGCCGGGGGCCTGGGCCGCCGCGGTGACGGGCTCGGTCATGCCGTCGCCTCCTTCGGGGACGGTGGGTCGGCCGGGGCGGGTGCCTCGGCGAGCAGGGCGCGGGCGGTCCGCAGCCGTCGCCGCCGCCTCGGGGTCAGCGGCTTTCCGGCCCGTATGGCGCGCTCCAGGGCGAGCAGCAGCTGGGACAGCGGGTAGCAGAGGGCGAAGTACACGGCCGAGATGACGAGGTACACCTCCAGCGCCCGGAAGGTGGAGGAGGTGATGAGCCGCGCCTCGGACATCAGCTCGGCGGCGGAGATCGTGACCAGCAGGGAGGTGCCCTTGAGCAGGTCGACCAGCATGGTGTTGGTGCCGGGGAGCGCCAGGCGCAGCGCCTGGGGGAAGATCACGTGCCCGAAGACGCTGAGGCGGCCCAGCCCGAGCGCCTCCCCGGCCTCCGTCTGGCCGTCGTGGATTCCGCTGATGGCGGCGCGGAAGATCTCGGACAGGTAGGCGGAGTAGAAGACGATGAGGCTCAGGCATCCGGCGGTGAAGACGTCGAGGCGGATGTCGACCGAGCCCAGGCCGAAGTAGGTCAGGAAGATGATGGCGAGCAGGGGGATGTTCTTGAAGAGCTCGGTGTACACGGCGGCCAGCGCGCGCAGCGGCCATACGCGGCTCAGCCGCAGCAGCGCCACCACCAGGCCGAGGAGGGCCGCGCCCGCGAAGCTCACGGCGGTGTACGAAATCGTCTTCAGCAGGGCGTCCAGCAGGTCGGAGCGGTAGTCGGACCAGGGGACCTGGAACAGTCCGGCGGCGGTCGTCACGTTCGTGGCCTCCTCACTGCCCGGCGGTGCCGATGGACGGGGCGTTCCAGTCGGCGGGCCGGTCGACTCCGCGCCGTGCGGGGGCGACGTCGGAGGCGGGCTTCAGGAACTGTGCCGGGTCGCCGCCCCACTTCTTGATGAGCTTCGTCAGCTCGCCGTTCTTGTACATGGCGTCGATCTGGGCGGAGATGGCCTTCTCCAGCTTGGTGGCCTTCTTGGGGAGGTAGAAGCCGGTCTGGTACGGGCGGAAGTACTCGTAGGCGGGCTTGGCCTTGACCTGTGCGGCGGTCGGCGGCGTCAGGTATTGGGTCTTGATCTGCTCGGACCGTTCCTTCTCGGCCGCGATGATGATGAGCGGGTCCAGGAAGCCGACGTCGATGCGGCCCGCGGCGAGGTCGTCGAAGACGCCGTTGGCGTCGGGGTAGGCGCGGAGTTTCGCGCCGGGGACGGCCTTGATGGACTTGACCCAGACGTAGCCCTCGACGGTGCCGAGGCGCAGTCCCTCGAGGTCGTTGATGGTCTTGTACGTCTTGCCCGAGCCGACCGCCATCGCCGGGGGCGAGTAGTAGGGCGGGTCCGTGAACAGTCCCTGCTTCTGGCGGTCCTTGGTCCAGGCGACGCCGCCGATGGTGATGTCCATCCGCCGGGACTGGACCCCGGCGAGCATGCCCGCGAAGTCCGTGGTCTCGGGCTGGATGGTGAGGCCGAGCTTCTTGGCGGCGTAACTGAGGATGTCGCCGTCGAGGCCGACGATCTTGCCGTCCTTGACGGTGGTGTAGGGCGCGTAGGGCTGGACGGCCACCTTCAGGACGCCGGGGTCGATCGTCCCGAGCGCGGCCGTCTTCGCGGAGACCTTCTTGGGGGCCGCGGCGTCGCTGTCCGATCCACAGGCGGTCAGGGCGAGGAGCGGCATGACGGACAGGGCTGTGAGGAGGATGCGTACACGGGCCATCGGATCGGCCTTCCGTGTCAGGGCTGGGCAGGGCCCGCCGTTCACCGCGTCATCACCGCGGCGGGGGTGTGAATTGCCCCATACGCTACGAGTGCACCGAGCTTCGGTCACTGGTCACTTCGTACGAATATATGGCGAGAAAGAGAGGGCGCACTGTATGGTGCGTCCCACTTCGCGCCGCCCCGCGCGCCCCTTCCGCGCACCTCTCGACGGGGGACCCGCATGCTCAGCCCGTCACTCGCCCAGGAGATCGCCGGGGACACCTCGGCGGTCATCGGATTCAACGTCCTCATCACCGACAGTGAGGGCACCGTCATCGGCAGCGGCGACCGGAGCCGCATCGGCACCTTCCACGAGGCGTCCGTGGAGGTGCTGCGCACCCAGGAGCCCGCCACGCACACCACCGCGCAGGCCCAGTCCCTGCGGGGCGTACGACCCGGCGTCACCCTCCCCCTGGTCCGGGACGGGCACGCGGTCGGCACGGTCGGGATCACCGGCACGCCCGCCCAGGTGGGCCGCTTCGGGCTGCTGGTGAAGCGGCAGACGGAGATCCTGATGCGGGAGTCCGTGCTGCTGCGCTCGCGGGTGCTCAGGGAGCGGGTGCTGGAGGATCTGATCGCCGACGTCGCCTCGTACGACGCCCAGGTGGTCGAGCCCGACTTCATCGTCTTCCGCGCCGCGGAGCTGGGCTTCGACCTGCGGCTCGCCCGGGTTGCGATCGCGATGGAGGTGACGGTGCCGGACGCGGAGCGCCGGGGCGGCGGGCGCGGCCACGGGACCGGGTACGCCGGTGCGCACCGGCCCCGGGACACCGCGCTGGTCCGCCCGGAGCTGCTGCGCACCGTCCGCGAGGCGTTCCCCGATCCGCAGGACATCGTGGCGAGCGCCGCCCCCGGGTGGATCGGGGTGCTGCACCGGTTGCGGGGCGAGGCGCTCGACCCGGGCGTGGCGGCCGTGTGCGGACGGCTCACGGAGGTGGCCGACGCGCGGTACGGACTGGTGCTGCGCGCCGGCATCGGCGAACCTGCCTCCTCGGTCGGCGGGCTGCACGACTCGTACCAGGACGCGTGCGACGCGCTGCGGCTCGGCGCCCGCGTCGCCGCCGACTCCCCCGACGCCCACGTCCATCTCATCGGCGATCTGCGCGGCCACCAGCTGCTGGCCGCGGTCGGGCAGCACACCCGTGCCCGGCTCATCGCCCTGACCGCCCTGGACCTGCGCGGCCAGCCGGACTGGCCGGTGCTGCGGGAGACGGTGGTGGCCTGGTGCGAGAACGGCTTCAACCTGGTGCGGGCGTCGGCGGCGCTGCACATCCACCGCAACACCCTCGTCTACCGCATCAACAAGATCGAGCAGATCAGCGGCCGCTCACTGCGCGACCGCGGTGCGCTCTCCCTCTACCTGGCCTGCCTGGCCGACCAGTTGGACACGACGCACCTCTAGTCGGCCGAGACGCCCTTCGTCCGGGCCAGGCGCTCGTAGTACTTCAGCAGGTCGATGTCGTCCACCGACCCCGGGTTGACCGCCTTGTCCAGCGACGTGCCCTGGAGGAGGCGCTTGACCGGGACCTCGATGCGCTTGCCGGTGAGGGTGTGGGGGACGCCCGGCACCTCGATGACCTCGTCGGGGACGTGGCGCGGGGAGAGCTCGGTGCGGATGGTGGTCTTGATGCGGGCCAGCAGGTCCTCGTCCAGGGTGGCGCCCGGGGCGAGGTGGACGAAGAGCGGCATCCAGTAGCCGCCGTCGGGCTGTTCGACGCCGATGACGAGGGATTCGCGGATCTCGGGGAGGCGTTCGACCGCCTCGTAGATGTCGGCGGACCCCATGCGTACGCCCTGCCGGTTGAGCGTGGAGTCGGAGCGGCCGTGGATGACGACGGTGCCGCGCGAGGTGACCGTGATCCAGTCGCCGTGGCGCCAGACGCCGGGGAACATCTCGAAGTAGCTGTCGCGGTAGCGGCTGCCGTCGGGGTCGTTCCAGAACCGGACCGGCATGGACGGCATGGGGCGGGTGACGACCAGCTCGCCGACCTCGTCGACCACCGGCCTGCCCTGCGGGTCCCACGCCTGGAGATCGGTGCCGAGCCCGGGGGCCTGGAGCTCGCCGATGTGGACGGGGAGGGTCGGCACGGCGCCCGCGAAGCAGCTGCACACATCGGTGCCGCCGCTGACGGAGGCGATCCACATGTCCTCGGCCACCTCGTCGTGGATCCAGCGGAAGCCGTCCGGCGGCAGCGGCGAGCCGGTGGTGGCGACGCACTTCACGCGGGACAGGTCGAAGTCGCGCCCCGGGTGGACACCGGCCTTGCGGCACGCCATGACGTACGCCGCGGAGGTGCCGTACAGCGTGGTGCCGGTGCGCTCGGCGATGCGCCACTGGGCGGCGGTGTCCGGATAGCCGGGGCTGCCGTCGTACAGCACCACCGTGGCGCCGGACAGCAGCCCGGACACCAGGAAGTTCCACATCATCCAGCCGGTGGAGGTGTACCAGAAGAAGCGGTCCCCGGGGCCCAGGTCGCAGTGCAGGCCCAGCTGCTTGAGGTGCTCCAGCAGGATGCCGCCCTGGGACTGCACGATCGCCTTGGGCAGCCCGGTGGTGCCGGAGGAGTAGAGCACCCACAGGGGGTGGTCGAAGGGCACCTGCTCGAAGACCGGCTCGCTCGCGTCGCGGACGATGTCGTCCCAGGCCAGCGCCCCCTCGGGGGCGGGGGTGCCCAGCAGCGGGATGTGGACGACGGCGCGCACGGTGGGCAGTTCCCGGCGCAGCTCGGCGACGGTTTCGGTGCGGTCGTGCGTCTTGCCGCCGTAGGCGTAGCCGTCGACGGTGAACAGGACGACCGGCTCGACCTGCTGGAAGCGGTCCAGGACGCTGCGCGCGCCGAAGTCGGGGGCGCAGGAGGTCCATACCCCGCCGACGGCGGCGGTGGCGAGGAACGCGATGGCGGCCTGCGGGATGTTGGGGAGGTAGCCGCTGACCCGGTCGCCGGGGCGGACGCCGAGCCGGCGCAGCGCGGCGGCGGCCGCGCCGACCTGGGCGCGCAGCTCGGCCCAGGTGACGGGGCGCGGCTCATGGGTCTCGTCGACGTGCAGCAGCGCGGGGTCGTCGGCGCGTGCGGGGTCCTCCCCGGCGCGCAGCGCGTGCTCGGCGTAGTTGAGGGTGGCGCCGGGGAACCAGCGGGCGCCGGGCATGGCGGGGTCGGCGAGCACGGTGTCGTACGGGGTGCCGAAGCGCACCTCGAACCACTCGGCGACCGCGCCCCAGAAGGTCTCCAGCTCCTCCACCGACCAGCGGTGCAGCGCGGCGTAGCTCGCGGCCGGGTCACCGGGGCGGGCGGCGGGCGCACCGTGCCGCTCGGCCGCCCAGGCGTGGAAGCGGGTCAGCTGGGCGCGCTCGATCCGGTCCGCGCCGGGCTCCCACAGGGGGCCGGGCAGGTCGTCGGGGTGCGCTGCGGTGTTCATCTGTGTCGGCTCCCGGGAGGTCCGCTTCGGTCCACTTCTATCCGCTTCGGTGCGTTTGATCCGATTGGTTCGCATCGTCTGCCGCATCTGCGTCCGAGCAGGACGATGCCATGTGATCGACTTGCGCACCAGGGGCGCCACTCCACATCCACGGTTGGGTGGCATGTGGGACGACACATGCGTGGTGGGTGGCGTGGGGGACGACCACGGGTGAACGGCAGTTGAACTGTGGTCACGCCGTGCCTTGTCAATGGCACAGTGATCAGTATGAATGCGCGTGACCTGGTGCGGTCGGTGAAGGTGGTCGGTACGGCGCAGGGGCTGCGCTCCCTGCGCTGGGCGTGGCGGCGCCGGCGTTCGGACGCGACCGGGCTGCCGCGGCGGGGCGCGGAGCTGGCGCGGGTGCCGGGTGTGGTGGAGGGTGCGGATCCGCAACCGGGCGGTGGCGTGGTGCGGTTCGCGCGGTCCTCGCTGCGGGTGCGGGTGGCGGCCGGCGGCGCGGTGTTCTGCGGCTGGGACGGGGCCGAGCCGGAGCCGTCGTACGCGCTGGACGGCGCCTGCCCCGAGGCCGACGAGCGGGCCCAGCTGGAGCCGGACACGGACGGCGGCTGGCGGGTGGTGTCGGAGCGGGTGACGGTCGCGGTGTCGCGCATGGGCACGGTGGAGGTGCGCACCCCGGGCGGGGTGGTGCTGCGGCGGGATCTGCCGCCGCGCTGGTGGGAACCGGCCGAGGCGGTGATCGACCGCGGTTGCGAGGGCCGGGGCGCGGGGGTCGCGGGCGCGCGCTGGCACCAGCGGTCGGAGGTGGCGGCGGACGCGCGGTTCTTCGGGCTCGGCGGACGGGCGGGCGGGCCTCGCTTGAAGGACGGCTCGTACCGGCTGTGGAACACCGATCCCGGCGGTGGCTTCGGGCCGGGCGACGACCCGCTGTACCTGACCATGCCGGTGCAGCTGGTGGTGGCCGACGCGGGCACCCACCTGGTGTTCCACGACAACTCGTGGGACGGCACGGTCACCCTGCGGGAGGGCGAGGAGGGCGCGGGCTCGGGGCACGACCGGCCGGGCGGGGTCCGGATGCGCATGGAGGGCGGGCCGCTGCGCTACTGGGTGTTCGTGGGCACCCCGGCGCGGGTGCTGCACGGCTGGGCGGCGCTGACCGGCTCCCCCGCGGTCCCGCCGGGCTGGGCGCTCGGCCACCACCACGCGCGCTGGGGGTTCGGCGACGCGAACGAGGTGCGGCGGGTGGTGGCGGGCTACCGGGAGCGGAACCTGCCGCTGTCCGCGCTGCACCTGGACATCGACCACCTGGCCGGGAACCGGGTCTTCACGGTGGACGCGGCGCGGTTCCCCGATCTGCCCGGGCTCGCCGCCGAGCTGCGCGCGGACGGGGTGCGGCTGGTGTCGATCGTGGACCCCGCGGTGAAGGCGGAGCCGGGCAACGCGGTGTACGACAGCGGGGCGGCGGCGGAGGGGTTCGTGACCGACGCCCGCGGCCGTGAGGTGCGCGGGGTGACGTGGGTGGGCGAGTCGGTGTTCCCGGACTTCACCGATCCGCGGGTGCGGAAGTGGTGGGGCGGGCTGTACGCGGAGCGGCTGGAGCAGGGCTTCTCCGGGGTGTGGCACGACCGGTGCGAACCGGTGTCCTTCGCCGCCTTCGGCGAGCCCACGCTGCCGCGCTCGGCCCGGCACGCCCTGGAGGGCCGGGGCGGCGACCACCGGGAGGCGCACAACGTGTACGGGCTGGCCATGGCCCGGGCCGGGTACGAGGGGCTGGGCGAGCTGCGCCCCGACGAGCGGCCGTTCGTGTTCTCCCGCTCCGGCTGGGCGGGGCTCCAGCGGTACGGGGGGAGCCGGTCCGGGGACGTGGCGACGGGCTGGCCGGGGCTGCGCGCCTCGCTGGCGCTGGTGATCGGGCTCGGGCTGTCGGGGGTTCCGTACTCCGGTCCGGACATCGGCGGCTTCACCGGCTCCCCGTCGCCGGAGCTGTATCTGCGCTGGTTCCAACTGGGCGCGTATCTGCCGCTGTTCCGTACGCATTCGGCGATCACCGCCGGGCGGCGCGAGCCGTGGGAGTTCGGGTCCGGGGTGCTGGAGCACGCGGCGGCGGCGCTGCGCGAGCGGCAGCGGCTGCTGCCGTACTTCATGACGCTGGCGCGGCTGGCGGAGCGTACCGGCGCGCCCTATGTGCGGCCCGTGTGGTGGCGGCAGCCCAAGGACCGCAGCTTGCGCGACTGCGAGGACGCCTTCCTGCTGGGCGACGCGCTGCTGGTGGCCCCGGTGCTGGAGGAGGGCGCGGTGCGGCGGGCGGTGCGGCTGCCGCGCGGCCGCTGGTACGACACGGCGACGGGCCGCGCCTACGAGGGCCCCGGGCAGGTGGTGGTCGACGCCCCGCTGTCCCGTATCCCGGTGCTGGCCCGGGCGGGCGCGGTGATACCCGTCGCGTCGCCGGACGGCGGCGTGGAGCTGGAGGTGTGGCCGCCGTGCCAGGGGCGCAAGGGCGGCGGGTCGCTGGCAGTGGACGCGGGCGACGGCTGGGACAAGGCGGAGCTGGTGCGGTTCGTGTCCCGGCTGCGCGGGGACGGGGTGCGGGTCGAGCGGGAGGGCGGCGTCGAGGCGGGGTATCCGGTGCGGGTGCGCGGGGGTTCATGACCCGGTGGGACTGGGTAACTCGGTGTCCATGCCAAGAATCACCGCCGCGCTGCGCGCGCTCGCCCTGCCCGTCGCCGCTCTGATGGCCCTCGCCTCGCCCGCTCCGGCGCAGGCCGAGGGCGAGCCCGAGGCGCCGAAGGAGTTCGTGGCGCTGAGCGATGTGGATCCGACGATCCGCCAGGAGATCCGGTACTTCACCCCGCACAACTTCACCGGCCGCCCCGTCGAGGGCTATCGCAGGCCCCTGTGCCTGCTGACCCGCCCGGCGGCCAAGGCGCTGCACCGGGTGCAGCGTCAACTGCTGCGCCGGGGCTACACCCTGAAGGTGTACGACTGCTACCGGCCGCAGCGCGCGGTGAACACCTTCGTCGACTGGGCGAAGGACCTCGACGACCAGCGGATGAAGCGCGAGTTCTATCCGCACGTCGACAAGACCCGGCTGTTCGAGGACGGTTACATCGCCGAGAAGTCGGGCCACAGCCGCGGCAGCACCATGGACCTGACGATCGTGAAGCTGCCCGCGCTGCCGACCCGTCCGTACATTCCGGGCGAGAAGCTGGTGCCCTGCTACGCGCCCCAGAAGGAGCGCTTCCCCGACAACTCGGTGGACATGGGCACCGGTTACGACTGCTTCGACACGCTCTCGCACACCCTCGATCCGCGGATCAAGGGCAAGCAGCGGGCCAACCGGCTGCTGCTCAAGGGCGCGATGGAGGCCCAGGGCTTCGTCAACCTGGCCGAGGAGTGGTGGCACTTCACCTACAAGCCGGAGCCGTTCCCGGACACCTACTTCGACTTCCCGGTCTCGCGCCGCTCGTTGACCGGGCACTGAGGTCTCACAGCCGCCCGCCCGCGGTGTCCGAGGACAGCCGCTGCGCGACGGCCACGGGCACCACGGACAGGGCGACGAGCAGGGCCGCGACGACGTTGACGACGGGGGCCTGGTGCGGCCGGGCCAGGTTCTCGTAGATCCAGATGGGCAGGGTGCGGGTGCCGGGACCGGCGGTGAAGGTCGTCACCACGATCTCGTCGAAGGACAGCGCGAAGGCGAGCAGCGCGCCCGCGAAGAGCGCCGAGCGCATGGCCGGGAAGGTGACGTGGCGGAAGGTCTGCCAGGGGCGCGCCCCGAGGTCCGCGGACGCCTCGGCCATCGAGGGGGAGATCCGGCGCAGCCGGGCCGCCACGTTGTTGAACACGACCACGACGCAGAAGGTGGCGTGCCCGACGACCACCGTGAACAGGCCGAAGCCGATGCCGAGCGGATCCAGGACGGTGCGGAAGGCGGCGTTGAGGGCGATGCCGCTGACGATGCCGGGCAGCGCGATCGGCAGCACCAGCAGGAAGGACACGGTCCGTCGGCCGAAGAAGCGGTGCCGGTGGACGGCGTACGCGGCCATGGTGCCCAAGCCCAGGGCGATCCCGGTGGCGGCGAGCCCGGCCTTGAGCGAGGTGAGCAGGGCGTCGCGGGCGCCGTGGTTGTGCAGCGCGGCGCGCCACCACTCCCCCGTGAGGCCGCTGGGCGGCCAGCCGAAGGAGCGGTCGGCGTTGAAGGAGTTGAGCAGGACGAGCAGCAGCGGCGCGTAGACGACGGCGAGTCCGGCGGCGGTGACGCAGCCGAGGACGATCCGGGCGGTGCGCGAGAGCTTCATGGAGACACTCCCTAGAGCGCGTCGAGGGCGCCGGCGCGGCGTACGGCGGCCAGGTAGCAGACGATGAGGACGACGGGGACGGCGGAGAGCGCGGCGGCCATCGGCAGGTCGAGGGTGACCTGGGAGGCGATGGCGTTGCCGAGGAGCTGGGTCTTGCCTCCGACGATCTGCACGGTGATGTAGTCGCCGAGGCTGAGCGAGAACGTGAAGACGGATCCGGCGAGCAGGGCGGGGCGTACGGCGGGGAGGACCACCGAGCGCAGGGTGCGCCACGTGCCCGCGCCGAGGTCGGCGGAGGCTTCCAGGGTGCGTTCGGGGAGCCGTTCCAGGGCCGCGTACACCGGGAGGATCATGTACGGGAGCCAAAGGTAGGCGAGCACCAGGACGACGGCGGGGGTGCCGTAGCCGGGCCCGTGCAGCCCGAGCGGGGAGAGCACGGCGTTGACCACGCCGTCCTCGCTCAGCATCACCCGCCACGCGTACGCCTTGACCAGGTAGCTCGCCCACAGCGGGGTGAGCACGGCCACCAGCAGCGGCCGCCGCCACCGCGGGCCCGCGACGCGCGCCATGCAGAAGGCCATGGGCAGGGCGAGGAGGGCGTCGAGGAGGGTCACGGCGGCGGCGATGGTGAGGGTGCGCAGCGCGATGGTGCGGTAGACGGGGGTGGTCAGCAGCTCCTGGATGTTGTCGGTGTTCCAGGTGCGGACGACGTCGGAGGTGAAGGAGTCGGTGGTCCAGAAGGCGGAGAGGAGCAGGACGGCGAGCGAGCCGAGGTAGGCCAGGGTCAGCCACAGCAGGGGCGGTCCGAGGAGCGCGGCCAGGCGCAGCCGCGCTCCCCCGGCCCCGGCGCGACGCACCCCCTCAGCCCTTGACCTCGGTCCAGGCGCGGGTCCATTGGGCGTAGTCGGTGCAGGTGGTGTTCTTACGGCCGTCGAGGCACCGTTTGATCGGTGTGGTCCAGAAGTGGACGCGCTGGAAGTACTTCTCGTCGTCGGCGTGGAAGACGGCGCAGTGGTTCGGGTCGGAGGTCTCGGCGCACGCCTTGCGGTTGGCGGGGGCCTCGCCGAAGTACTCCGCGACCTGGGCGTTGACCTTCGGGGAAACGATCCAGTCGAGCCACTTGTAGGCGCAGTTGGGATGCTCGGCCTTGGCGGACACCATCCAGGTGTCGGACCAGCCGGTGGCGCCCTCCTTGGGCAGCACGGCCTTGACGGGCGCCTTCTCGGCCTGGGTGAGGTTCGCGATGACCTGCCAGGTGGTGCCGATGACGCTGTCGCCGCCCTTGAAGGCGGTGATCTCCTTCTGGTAGTCGCTCCAGTATTCGCCGATCGCCCGGTGCTGCTTCTTGAGGAGGGTGACGGCGGCGTCGAGCTGCTTCTCGTCGAGCGCGTACGGGTTCTTGATGCCGAGCGACGGCTTGGCGTGCTTGAGGTAGAGCGCGGCGTCGGCGATGTAGATGGGCGAGTCGTACGCGGTGACCCGGCCCTGGTGCGCGGCGGCGTCGTCGAAGACGGCGCGCCAGGAGTCGGGGGCGGGCTTGACCTTGTCGGTGCGGTACATGAGGAGGTTGGCGCCGCGGCCGTGCGGGATGCCGTACATCCGGCCGCCCTTGGAGTTGAACGGCTGCTGCTTGAGGGCCGGGAAGATGTCCTTGTAGTTCGGCACCAGCTTGGTGTTGACGGGAGCCGCGTCACCGGAGGCGATGAGGCGCAGGGTGGCGTCGCCGGAGGCGGAGACCGTGTCGTACTGGCCGGTCTTCATGAGGGACACCATCTCGTCGGAGGTGCCCGCGGTCTTGGTGTCGACCTTGCAGCCGGTCTTCTTCTCGAAGGGGTGGACCCAGTCGGCCCGGGGGTCGTTGGAGCCGTCCTCGGCGTAGCCCGCCCAGGCGATGATGTTGACCTTGCCCTCGCCCTTGCCGAGCTTGTCGGGGGCGTGCGCGGCCTTGCCGTCGTCGTCGGATCCGCAGCCAGCGGCGGTCAGCAGCAGCGCGCACACGGCCGCCGCGGACCTCCACGCGGATGTCGTCCTTTTCCGCATCCGGTCCTCCTCGTCCCACTTGGCACTCGAGGCCCCGTCAGTATCCGCGCGGCACGTATGCCGACGCCAGGGTGCCTTCCGCCGTCAATGGGTCAACAGGGCACCGGGAAGGCGTCCTTCTCGTCCCACACCAGCCTGATCTCGGCCTCGGGGCGGGCGGTGGGCGGGAGTTCGGCCAGGTTCTGCCGGTGCACGGTGAGCCGGTCGCCGTGTGGGAGCGCGATGGTGAAGCGGGTGTGCGCCCCGGCGTGCACGATGTCGGCGATGCGCCCCGTGACCGTGCGCTCGCCGTCGAGCGGGGCGTCGGCGGGATCGGCGAGCCGGATGCGCTCGGGGCGGATGCTGTACGCGCCGGGGCGGCCGACCACCCGGACCGCGGCCTCGCCGCGCAGCAGGTTGGTGGTGCCGACGAAGCCCGCGACGAAGGCGGTGGCGGGGCGTTCGTACACCTCCAGGGGCGGGCCGGTCTGTTCGATCCGGCCGTCGGAGACGACGGCGACGCGGTCGCTCATGGTCAGCGCCTCCTCCTGGTCGTGGGTGACCAGGAGGAAGGTGATGCCGGTGGTGCGCTGGAGTTCCTTCAGCTCGGTCTGCATCTCCTGGCGGAGCCTGAGGTCGAGCGCGCCGAGCGGTTCGTCGAGGAGCAGCACGGCGGGCCGGTCGACGAGGGCCCGGGCGAGGGCGACGCGCTGGCGCTGCCCGCCGGAGAGCGCGTCGGGGCGGCGGGACGCGAAGCCGTCGAGGCGGACGGTGGCGAGGGCCTCGCGGGCGCGGGCGGTGCGCTCCGGCTTGCGGACGCCGCGCACGGTGAGCGCGTACGCCACGTTCTGCTCTACGGTCATGTGCGGGAAGAGCGCGTAGTCCTGGAAGACGGTGTGCACATCGCGGCGGTGCGGGGGCAGCGCGGTGACGTCCCGCCCGGCGAGTTCGATACGGCCGCCGGTGGGCCGCTCGAACCCGGCGATCAGGCGCAGCAGGGTGGTCTTGCCGGAGCCGGAGGGGCCGAGGAGCGAGAAGAACTCGCCCGCGCGGAGGGTGAGGTCGACGGCGTCCAGCGCCCGTACGACGCCGCCGGTGCCGAACTCCTTGGTGACGGCCGTGCAGCGGACCGCCTCTTCCGTCTCCGCCACGCCTGCTCCCCTCCATCCGTCCTGCACCTGGGTTACCCGTCGTGCGGTCCCTGTGCAACACTTCTGACGTTCCGTCAGGTATTTACCTTCACCGCCGGGAGAAGCCGTGGCATCTGCGCGTACGCCCGTGGTCGCCGGATGGTTCACCTCCGGCGACGGGGACTTCCGGCTGCTGGGGACCCGCTGCCGGGCCTGTGGCGCGGTGTACTTCCCGCGCGAGGACACCTTCTGCCGGGCGCCCGGCTGCGCCGGTGAGGAGCTGGACGAGGTGCCGCTGTCGCGGCGCGGCCGGGTGTGGTCGTACACCGACGGCCGCTACCGCCCGCCCGCCCCGTACCCGTCCGATCCCGCGCGCGACTGGGAGCCGTACACGCTGATCGCCGTGGAGCTGGCCGCCGAGCGGATGGTGGTGCTCGGACAGGGCGCGCCCGGGGTGAGCCTGGCGGAGCTGGCGGTCGGCATGGAGGTCGAGGTGGTGCCGGGGGTGCTGGCCGGGGAGGGCGGACGGAGCTGGAGCACCTGGCACTGGCGGCCGGTACCGGCGGAGGACGCGGAGGGGGCGTCATGACCGGCGAGGTGGCGGTGATCGGCGCCGGGATGCACCCGTGGGGCAAATGGGGCCGGAGCTTCGTGGAGTACGGGACGAAGGCGGCGCGGGCGGCGCTCGCGGACGCCGGGCTCGACTGGCCGGACATCGCGTCGGTGGTCGGCGCGAACACCGTGCGCTGCGGCTATCCCGGCCAGGTGGCCGGGGCGACCTTCGCCCGGGCGCTGGGCTGGCAGGGGGCGCGCATCACCAGCGTGTACGCCGCCTGCGCGTCCGGTGCGCGGGCCATCGACACCGCCCGCGCCCAGATCCTGTCCGGCATGGTGGACACCGTGCTGGTGGTGGGCGCGGACGCGGCGCCCAAGGGTTTCTTCGCACCGTCCGGCGGCGACCGGCCCGACGACCCGGACTGGCTGCGCTTCCGAGTGCTGGGCGCCACCAACCCGGCGTACTTCGCGCTGTGGGCGCGCCGCCGGATGGCGGTGTACGGGGACACGCCCGAGGACTTCGCGGCGGTCAAGGTGAAGAACGCGGCCGCCGGGGCGGCCAACCCTCACGCCCGCTACCGCTCCCCCGTGACCGCCGAGGAGGTGACCGCGTCGCCGGTGGTGGCCGATCCGCTGCGGCTGCTGGACATCTGCGCCACCTCGGACGGGGCCGCGGCGCTCGTGCTGAGCAGCGTGGACTTCGCGCGGCGGCACGGGGTGGCGGACCCGGTGCGGATCCGGGCCGTCTCGTCCGTCTCGCCGGTGTATCCGCGGACCGCGCTCGATCTGCCGGACATCGCCACCGACTCCGCCGCGGGGTCCGGCACGGCGGCCGAACCGTTCCGCCCGTCGATCGCGCGGGCGGCGTACGAGGAGGCGGGGATCGGACCGGAGGACCTGTCGCTCGCCGAGGTGTACGACCTGTCCACCGCGCTGGAGCTGGAGTGGTACGAGGACTTGGGGCTGTGCGCCGCCGGGGAGGGCGCGAAGCTGCTGCGGGAGGGCGCGACGGCGCTCGGCGGCCGGATCCCGGTCAATCCGAGCGGTGGTCTCGCCTCGTTCGGGGAGGCGGTTCCGGCGCAGGCCATCGCCCAGGTGTGCGAGCTGGCCCAGCAGCTGCGGGGGCGGGCGGGCGACCGCCAAGTGGCGGGGGCGCGGGTGGGCATCACCGCGAACCAGGGCCTGTTCGGCCATGGTTCGTCGGTGATCGCCGTGCGGTGAGGCGGGTGCGCCGCGCGGTCAGCGGGTGGCCGCGGTGGCGAGCATGGCGTGCTCCACGACGGATATCAGCACATGCTTGACGGATTCGCGCTCGCGCGCGTCGCACATCACCACCGGGGTGCCGGGGTCGAGGTCCAGCGCCTCGCGCACCGACTCCTCCGGGTAGTTGTCGGCGCCCTCGAAGCAGTTGACGGCCACCGTGAAGGCGATGCCGCGCCGCTCGAAGTAGTCGACGGCGGCGAAGCAGTCCTCCAGCCGGCGGGTGTCGGCCAGCACCACCGCGCCCAGGGCGCCGGTCGCCAGCTCGTCCCACAGGAACCAGAAGCGGTCCTGCCCCGGGGTGCCGAAGAGGTACAGCACCAGGTCCTCGCGGAGCGTGATGCGCCCGAAGTCCATCGCGACGGTGGTGGTCTTCTTGCCCTCCACCCCCGCGATGTTGTCGACCGGCCGGCCCGCCTCGGTGAGCACTTCCTCGGTGCGCAGCGGTTTGATCTCGCTGACCGCGCCCACCAGTGTTGTCTTTCCCGCACCGAACCCGCCCGCCACCAGAATCTTGAGCGTCACGGGTTCGATGATGTGGGAGCGGCCCGGGTCAGAGTGCCCGTAGACCATTGATCACCTCGCGCAGAATCCTCTCGTCCGGCAGTTCCGCCGGAGGTACGGGCCGGGACACTCGGACGAGTGCCGCGTGAAGCAGGTCGCCGATGAGCACGCGGACCACGCCGACCGGAAGGTCCAGCTCGGCCGCCAGCTCGGCGACGGACTGTGGGGTGTCGCGGCTGAGTTCGACGATGTCGATGTGCTCCGGTGACAACGTCTGGTCGGCGACGGTCCCGGGGTTCACTCTGTCCGCGACGACGACGGCGATCAGGTCGAGCTTGTCCTCGGCGGCGCTGCGGGTACGGCCCCGCGTCATCGCATACGGCCGGACCACCGGTCCGGCGGCGTCGTCGAACCAGCGGTCGTCGGTCGCACCGTCTCCGGTCATCTCCCCCCGCCTCCGTCACCCACCGGATCGCGGAGCGGAGCCCAAATGCACGCCCACCCGCTTGACCAGCAGCGTCATCTCATAGGCTACCTGTCCGACGTCCGAGTCGGCATCGGCCAGCACGGCGAGGCAACTGCCGTCACCGGCGGAGGTGACGAACAGGAAGGCGTCGTCGAGTTCGACGACGGTCTGCCGGACACGGCCGACGTCGAAGTGACGGCCCACCCCCTTGGCGAGGCTGTGGAAACCCGAGGCCACGGCGGCCAGGTGCTCGCCGTCCTCCCGGGACAGATCGCGTGAACCGCCGGTGGGCAGTCCGTCGCCGGAGAGCACCAGCGCCTTGCGGATGCTGCCGACCCGGCCGACGAGTTCGTCGAGCAGCCAGTTCAACTCGCCCGACGGTGCCGATCCGTTGCGTGCTGCGGCGTTCGATGCGGTCATCGCCCGTCCCCCTCATCTCTCGTTCCTGGTGCCGTGTCCGAACCGCCGGAACCGGTGGCCGTCTGCCGCCGACCGCGCTGCCATCCCCGTTGCAGCGAGGCCATGGTGGCCCTCGCCTGTTCGGCGTCGCGTTCGGGATCGGTGTCGGGAGCGTATCGGTCGCTCTCCGCCGGTGGTTCGGGGTCGTTCTTCAACTGCGGGGCGAGGCTCGCCTGGCGCACCCGCTTGGGGAGCCCGGAGGCGTCCCGGCGGGGCGGCGCCGGGCGCTCCGGGGCCGGCGCCTGGTCCTGGCGCCGGTCCTCGCCCTCGTTCCTGGCTCCCGGGTCCTGTTCCGGGTGCCGGGTCCGGTCCCGTTCCTGGGTCTGCTGCTGCGTCTGGTGCCGGGCCTCGTTCCGGGGCTGGTGCGCGGCCTCGTCCGGGGTCTGCTCCCGCCGCTCGGCCCAGGAGGGCCGGGTGTGCCGTCCGGCCGCGCCGTCGTCGACCGGGTGGCCGTGGTCGGAGACCAGCACCGGTGGCACGCGGCGGGGCAGGGGCGCCGGGCCGCCCTCGCGGGCGCCGGACCGGCTGTCGGGCGCCTGCTGGTGCTGTTCGGCGGCGGGCGCGCTCACCACGGACGGGGACGGG
>NZ_RIBZ01000840.1:0-19046 GCF_003721215.1 Streptomyces botrytidirepellens | reverse complement strand
CCTTCGCCTGGACCAAGACCGCCGACGAGATCCTCGACAAAGTCGCCGCCTACTGCCACCGAATCTCTGACTCAGGTCACTAGCGCCGCGTCGACTTCGATGAGACTGCTCAAACTTCGCCGAGGCGTGACCGACGGAAGCCGTTGGCCAGTGGCGCCGGTGCCGCGAAGCGGCCTGTTGGATGAGTCTTAGCTTGATCTTTAACTACCGGGTAGTTGTGGTGCCGAGCAATGACGCCGGTCTGGTGCCTGGGTGGTCCCGCGGACGACGATGCATGCCATGACGATTGATAGCTCGTGGTTGCGGATCGAGAACTGGTTGTGTGAGTACGCACCGGCCGCGTACGCCTCATTGCCCCCTGCCACGGGCTCTGACGCGGTACGCGCGGCAGAACGCCAGTGCGGGCTCGTGTTTCCCGAGGACCTGGTGGCATCCCTGCGCCGCCATGACGGCTCAGGGGAGTGCCTGCTGCCCGGCAACTACCGCCTGTCCGGCGCAGCCGAGATCGCGAAAGACTACGTGTGGTGGATCGGGTCACAGCAGCGGGACGTTCCCGATGAACTGCGCTATTGGCGTTCATCCTGGTTGCCTCTGGCCAGAGATGGCGCCGGGGGTTCCCTCTTCCTCGAGATGGCACCGGGTGACCAGCACGGTCGCATCGGTGCGCATGCCCACGGTGACGGCGGACGGTTCGACGACCGGCCCCAATACACCTCGCTGCAAGCCCTGCTCAGCTGGGCCGCGCAGGCCCTGTCCGACGGCTCTGCCATGGATGTCCTGGACTACGTGCTCACCACGGACGAACAGGGGCTTCCGTACTGGGAGGACGCGGACGCAGAACAGGACAGCGTGTCAGTGGTCTGGGACATGGCAGCCCTGGAGAACTGCTACGGAGGGCTCTGATCCCTCGCGAGCCGTGATCACGGGCAGCATCTCGAATGGGTCTCGAACTTCGGGTGGGTTCTGGCATTTCACCGGCCATGCGGCGGCCATCACGCGACCGAGTGCCGTGTCGCGTAAGGCATCTGATCAGCACGAAGGCCGTTGCCATGAGTCTGCCCTTGCCCGGGCCCCGGCAGGAAGCAATCGCGGAAGCGTCCTCCCGCGGTTACGAGGCGGGCAAGAAGATCAACGGGCGCAAGCGGCACTGGCGGTCGACACCCGCGGCCTGCCGCTGCTGGTCATGGTCACCCCCGCCTCCCTCAGCGACCGCGACGCGGCCAAGGAAGTCCTCTTCCGGCTCCGCCTGATGCACCCTGAGATCACGATCGTCTGGGCCGACCTACGCCGGAAAGCTCGTGACCTGGGCAAAGAAGCACCTCAACCTCACCGTCAAGACCGTCAGCCGCTCCAAGGACACCTCCGGCTTCGTCGTGCTGCCCCGCCGCTGGGTCGTCGAACGGTCGCTCGCGTGGATCATGCACGCCCGTCGGCATGCACGAGACTCAGAACGGCTCGTCCAGCACTCCGAAACCCTGGTCACGTGGGCCGCTATCGCGCTCACCAGGCGGCTCACCCGCAAACCGGCCCGTCGGGCCCAAGTACCGGCAACCCGGTTGGACCAGCTCGCCAGGCCGCCTGAACTGCAACGGCCCCTGGCCCGCCGCCGGCCGCCAGGCGCCGCGTCGCGGCGATGCTTGCCGATCAGGGCTCACGGGCGGGCGTTGTCCGAGAAGATCTCGATCTTCACGCCTCCTGCGCGCCGGTACTGATCTGTTGGGTGAGCTTGAGCATTTCTTCGACGTGGTAGATCTCGGTGATCTTGCCGTCGACAACGCGCATGATGTCCTGGCCGTTGATATCGACCGGGTTGCCGCTGGCGGCGAACCCGAAGGCGTCTCCCGCGTGGGTCGCGGTCATCCGCCAGTGGAGGACCACCCAGCCGCCAGGAAGCTCCTCCTGGAACAGGATCCGGTGCTGCCTGTCGGTGAATCCGTCGCGGGTCGCGGCGATCAGCGCTCGCATGCCGTCGATGCCCGAGGCAACGTCGGCAGCGGAATTGTGATCGATCAGATCCGGGGCGAACACCTCATCCGCCCCGGCGACGTCCCCGGTGTCGTAGAGCTCCAGCTCACGC
The DNA here is from genome assembly GCF_003721215.1 of Streptomyces botrytidirepellens. Classification (NCBI taxonomy): domain Bacteria; kingdom Bacillati; phylum Actinomycetota; class Actinomycetes; order Kitasatosporales; family Streptomycetaceae; genus Streptomyces; species Streptomyces botrytidirepellens. The sequence continues at coordinate 16,969 of NZ_RIBZ01000840.1, read as the reverse complement.
GCGGCGACCCGCAACGCGGTGGTCGTGGCCGAGCGCACCATCTCGCTTGCGGTGTTGGCCGTAGTGATCGCAGGCATGACGTCCTCCAAGGCGTGTCGTACGGGCTGACCATGAATCGTGTAGGTCAGGGCCCATTAGTGCACAGGCTGCACCGGTTACATCAACTGCACTAACGGCATACATTCGAACAATGACTGCTGACCGTCTTCCAGAGTGCGGCGTCGCCCGGTTCATTACCCTGCTCGACGGACCGTGGGCCACCCTCATCGTGCGCGAACTCCTGCGCGGACCCCACCGCTTCACAGAGTTGCGCGACGGCCTGCCCGGCATCAGCCCGCACACCCTGACCAGCCGGCTGCGCCAGTTTGAGAGGCACGGCATCGTCATCCGCACCGCTTACCCGGAGATCCCCCCACGGGTCGAGTACCGGCTCACCCCTCTCGGCGAAGGACTGCGGGATGTCCTCGATGCCATGGCCGCCTGGGCCCTGGCAGTCCCCGACGGCGAGCCCGCAGTCACCGCGTGACCGTCTCGGTCCGCTGACAAGCGCACCCCAGCTCCGCTACAGAGACCTACTTCTCACCTCGTGGCAGCTTCGGGAGGGCAGGGCCCCCTCACGCCCGCTTCGTGCGGATCCGCCCGAAGTGACGATCCCCTGACCTGCGAGAACGAGGCCAGGGGACGAGAAACAGCCTTGTTCTTTATGGTCCGAGCCGCCTTGAGAGTGCGTGACGCGACCCGATCAGATGCTGAGTAGGGTTGTGGCCATGGCCAAGGGGATGGGGCGGCTGCCCAAGGTGGACCTGGACAGTGGCGTCGAGGACGTGACGCTGTCCATCCTGGAGTGGCTTGGCGAGCAAGGGGCCGGTGCCATGATCCGGGTCGACGCGGAGCGCATGCGTGACGGTCAGCCGGCGTGGACATTTGCCGCTTCTGGTGGGCCGCTGGACGGTGGGATGAGGGCCGACGGCGCCTCGGTCGCCGAGTGCATGGGCAGGGCACTGCTTCGATTGCGCGAGGCCGGACTGGCTGTTCCGTTCTGAAGTCGTGTTCCGCCTCTGGCCTGGTCGCGTTCGGTGATGGTCTCGGGTCGTCTGGCGGTTTTGCCCACGTCGTAGCGGGTGGCGGGGTGTCGGTTCTTCGTGCCGGGTGGTCTGGCGGGATTGGGCCGGTTGGGTTTCGGCGCACGGGCCGGGCAGGGCAGGTTCGGGTGGAGGTTTCTGAACCCCCGGCGGACCCGGGCGGGGGAGCCGGTCGGGTTCGGCCGGTTTCTCGCATGGGCGGTGGAGATCCGGGGCCAGCGGCCGGGTGAGGCGGAGTTGGGTGTGGGCGGCGACGACCAGCCAGGTCCACCGGTCTGCTGCCTCGGGCGTGTGGAGCCTCGGGCGGCTGCCATTGGCGTCTGCTTGATCATGCGGAAGGTGTGTTCCAGGTCGAATCTGCGCAGGAACGGCTGCCAGCGCAGGTCGACGTTGTCGCCGTGTCGCGGTCGCCGAAGTGCCACCCGCCCATCTCGATCAGGTCCATGACCACTCGGCGGACCTGGGCGGCGGTGACTTCGGCGACGTCGTCGGCCGGGCCGAGGCGCACGGCGTCCAGAAGCTGGCACCAGGAGGTCCGGCCCGATTCGAGGGCGGCGACGAAGGAGTACGGCCAGCCGAGCACGAGCTGGTCCGAGGACCGGCCGCTGCGGCCGTAGACGTGGCAGAACCGGCGGTCCGCGCTGGTCGGCGCGTCTGGCCGGAGCCAGTGGCTGACGTCGACAGCGAGTACCAGGCGCCTGTCGGCGGCTTGCGGCATGGGCAGGCTGGCCAGCACCTGCCGCAGCCGGGGCACGTCGACGTTCCCGCGGTGCAGCGCGTCGTACATGGCGCCGACCACGCCGGTGCTCGGCCACCAGCGTCAGGTCCACCGGCGCGGTCACCGGCCCGTCCGCGCACAGCAGCGCGTCGGTCAGCTCGAACAGTTCGTCCCCGCGCGCGGTCAGGCAGTCGAATCGGTGGTCCCGGAAGCGTGACGCTTTCGCAAACGCTTCCCCGGGATCGGCGTCAGGCAGCAGAGTCACCTTCACGGCCTTCGTTTCGATCGGTGCACCTTGGTCGGAGCACATGATCAGACGAAGGCCGCCTCGGCGTCCGGCACATGACCAAGCGGGCGAAGCAGTTCGAGACGCCGTTCGAGGCGTGAGGAACCGGCTCAGTCAGGCAGCGCGACGGTAAGGTCCACCTCGACCAGCTGCCCTGCGAAGCCCAGCTGTGCGACACCCAAAAGCGTGCTGGCGGATGAGAACGCCGGTCCGAGGGCGGAGGCGGTGAGCCGACGCCATGCGAGGCCCAAGACCTCTCTGTCGTCGCTCCGGACGTAGATCACCGAACGCACCACATGCTGCGGCTGGGCATTCACCGCCTTGAGGGCAGCGAGCGCGTTCACGACGACCTGATCGACTTGCACCTCGACGGAGCCCGAGCCGACGAGCGAACCGTTCCGATCGAGCGGGCACTGCCCCGCCAGGTAAGCCGTCCGGCCGACTTCCACCACGGTGATGTGGTGGTAGCCGGGTGTCTCATGCAACTGCTCGGGGTTGATGTGGGTGATCTTCGCTGTCATGCCAGCGAGTCTGGTCAGCAGGCCGCAAACGCGCATCGCAATTTGTCCATCGCGCTACCGCCCGTATCGACGCGAGGTTGAAGAACAAGCCTGGAGAGGCCGGTGAACCGAGCCTTGGACGGAGTTCAGTTCAGAGTCTGGGTGGTGTACAGGGAGCCGGTCCGGTGGTGCCTATGAGGTGGGCCCGAACTCCCGCTCGTGTTCGTAGCGGTCTGCGGTCCGCTCAGTGCGTCGGGAGTGGGTGCTCGCGCGCCTGCCGAGGATCATGGCGACCAACCCCAATGGGATGGCCACGATGGCTCCCACCATCCCGTTGCCGGTGCCGGGACCACCGCTGGAGGTGGCCAGATGCAGCGCCGCGAGGGCCGTGCAGACCAGGCCCACCGCCATGGCTGCCATGGCGCCGGTGCGTGCGTTGCCGGTGCTGATGCGGCCGGTGGCGCGGGCCAGAGCCAGCCATCCGATGGCCACCCCGATCAGGCCTACACCCAAGGCCAGGTTGGCCCCCGTCCGCCCGTCGCCGATGGCTCCGCCCTCGGCGGCCACCGTCAGGACATCTGTTGCGCTCATGCCACTCTCCTCCTTCGTGCGCCGGGAATTCCGCGGTGTCGCTGGGCCTTGAGCGTGCCTGGCGACCGCACGGTTGGTCGTCCGGCGGGCGCAGTCTTTTCGGACTGCCGTCGACATGGCAGTTGACTGCTGCGCATGCAGCAGGCGGCGGGCGAGTACCGCGGGTGCGGTAGCCGGGCGCTCGTCCGTGGGCGAGACTCGCCCGAAGCGTCGTCCGGCTAGGGTGCGCGCATGGACACAAGGCGTTTTCGTGTCCCGGCCGGTGCCATGGACTGGGCGATCGCCGTCAGCGTGGCGGCGCTGCTGCTGGGAACGGGGTTTTCCGGGCAGCACCCGGCCGGGGAGCGTGAGCTGGTCGGCGCCGTGCTGCTGGCGGCGGGCGCTCTGGCGCTGATCGCGCGTCGTAGGGCTCCGATTGCCGTGCTGGCTGTCACCGGCCTGTGCGCGGTGGGGTATGAGGCGGCGGGTTTTGAGGTGCTCGCTGTCTCGTATCTGGTTGCGGTGTACGGCGCCGTGCGGGCCGGGCACCGTGCCCTGACGGTGGCGGCATCCGTGTCCCTGCTCGTCGTCCTCCTACTCACGGCGCTGATCTTCCGTGATGGGCCGGCGCGTGAGGCGTTCACGCAGGCCCGGAATGTACTGGAAATCGCCTGGCTGATCGCCGCCTTTGCCGCCGGTGAGGCGCTGCGGCAGGCCGAGCGGCGGGCGGACGAAGCCGAGCGCACCCGGGAGGAGACCGCTCGGCGCCGCGCCGACGAGGAACGGCTGCACATCGCGCGGGAGCTGCACGATTCCCTCACCCACCAGATTTCGATCATCAAGTTGCAGTCCGAAGTCGCCGTCCACGTAGCCCGCAGGCGCGGCGAACAGGTGCCCGAGACGCTGCTGGCGATCCAGACGGCCGGACGGGAGGCAAGCCGGGAGCTGCGCGCCACTCTGGAGGCCCTACGTGACGACGACACGACGCCGCCGCAGAGCCTTGAACACGTACCGGAACTGGTGGAGCGCGCCCGTTCGATGGGCCTGGACGCGACGCTGACGATCGAAGGGCAACGGCACACCGTACCGGCCGCGGTGGGCCGGACCGCCTACCGCATTGTCCAGGAGGCGCTGACCAACACCGCCCGGCACGCCTGTGCCACTACGGCGACGGTCCAGGTCGAATACCGGCCCGACGCACTATCCATCCGAGTGGACGACGACGGCAAGGCCACCCCCGATGACGCCCCGGCCCCCGGCCTCGGGCTGCTCGGCATGCGCGAACGCGTCACCGCCCTTGGGGGCCGGCTGCGCGCCCAGCCGCGCACCGAGCACGGTTTCACCGTCCAGGCCCACCTCCCAGTGGAACGAGCATCATGATCCGTGTCCTGCTGGTCGACGACCAGCCGCTCATCCGCAGCGGCTTCCGTGCGCTGCTCGACCTCGAGGACGACATCGAGGTGGTGGCCGAAGCCGCCGATGGCGAAGAGGGGTTGGTGCTCATCAAGGAGCATCTGCCCGACGTCGCACTCATCGACATCCAGATGCCGGTCATGGACGGCATCGAGGCGACCCGGCGCCTCGCCGCAGACTCGGCCCTGGCCGGCGTGCACGTCGTCATGCTGACCAACTACGGCATGGACGAATACGTCTTCGACGCGCTGCGCGCCGGCGCCGCCGGGTTCCTGGTCAAAGACATCGTGCCGGAGGACTTACTGCACGCCATACGGGTAGCCGCCCGCGGCGACGCTCTGCTCGCGCCGTCCATCACCCGCAAACTGATCCACCGGTACGTCACCCAGCCGCTCCCCACCACCGGCGCCGCGCTGGAGGAGCTGACCAGCCGCGAACGCGAAGCGGTCGCCCTGGCCGCACAAGGCATGTCCAACGACCAGATCGCCGATCAGATGGTGATCAGCCCGATGACCGCGAAGACCCACATCAACCGGGCCATGACCAAACTGCACGCCCGCGACCGGGCCCAACTCGTGGTCCTCGCCTATGAATCCGGCCTGGTCACCCCGCGCAACCGCTGACAGCGGTTGCCGACTTCACGACGGCGGAGACAGGTCAGGCGACCGGCCTGTTCAAGCAGTGGCAGGACAAGGTCTTCACCCTTGGCGGGGCCTTCACCATGGACGGCTCCCCCTCACAGCTGGCCGGCAAGAAGGTCCTCGTCGCCGTCACCGCCGGCGCGCACCGCCTTCGGCCTCTCCGACCGGACCTGACCACCGCCGCCAAGCAGTACAACGAACTACTCGCCTCCTTCGCCGCCTGACCGCACCCTCACCACAGCGACCACTCTCATCGATCACGACGCAGTGGTGGCGGATCCCACCATTCTTCGCCCGATCGGCGCCAAGCGACCGGAGACTTGGCCGCGTAAGCAGGCGGATTCCTACAAACCGGCATGAGGCTGAGGTTCAACACCTGTGACCTCGTCGCTCGGGCTCGGGCACCAGCACGGACGGTAGTTCAACCTCAGAGCTGGCGGGCGGGGGAACTCGTCCACAGCCTCAATCAGCGCGTCAGAGGATCCGCTGCCCGCGCCCTTGCAGAAGCCGGATCGGTGCGCGGTACCCGGCGCGCAGGGATGCCCCAGCGCACCCTGCCACCGCGCACCGACGTGCCGAGGTCGGATTCCGCGGCGAAAGCCGTCGGCTGCCGCCCCGTCGGCCCCCAAGCGGGCGGAGTGCCCGATCAGGCCCGGGTTGTCGACGTCAGGCGGGTTGACCACCTGCTCCGCGGAAACCCCTTGCAACTCCTCGCTTGACGGGGACTTCGAGCTTCTTGTCGGTGCGGGTGTGCGGAATGGCCGGGACCAGGAGGATCTCGTCGGCTGCTGTCCCTGATCGAGCTGCGGTTCGCCCGCCCCGACCTGGACGGCGACGAGGCTGCCGCGAACCTGGCCGAGATGGTTGCGCATGCTGGGCGTCCTGCCGGACGACGCCCACGGGGTCGCCCGACGGTCACTGCCCGACCTCAGCTGACGAGGAGAGGCAACCCCACGGCTTCGTGTCGCTACGCACCGTCATGTTGGGGCGAGGCGTCGAGGTTCTTGCCGCCTGTGGCCTTCAGCTCCCCTGGGCTGGATACGCCCAGCGGTTCAGGGTGGCGATTGCGTCGGCGCGGTCGGCTGCGGACAGATCATCGAAGGTGACGTGGTGGCTGGCGTTCGGGGCCCAAAGGGTGCGGGAGTCGCGCCCACCGGGGTGGAACGGTTCGGCGACGGCAGGGTCCTGGGCGCCGTTGAGGAAGAGCATGCGGTCGCCGTGCCGACGGACCCAGCGGTCGATGTCGGGCATGACCGTGGCGTCGAAACGCAAGGGGACGTCGCGCGGGACGAAACTGCGCGGCTGCATGGCATCCGGGTACCGCCGCAGGTCGGCCAAGTGGTGGGTGGGGGCGTCCCAGTATCCGAGTTCGGTGCCGAGTTGGTAGAAGTACGGGATGTGTGGCCGGGCGACGGTGTCGGCGTAGGCGGGCAGCAGGGCCGTGTCGTTCAGCCAGGCATACAGCGCGCCGGTGGGGGCGCCGGGGGCGGGGATGGTGGAGGGGTCCGTCGCGCCGCCGTTCTGCCAGAACATGAACGGAGCACGCAGGACAGCGATTTCGAGGGCCTTGTCGGCGCTGCCGACGATGCGGAAGGTGTCGCCGGTGGAGGCCGCCCATGTCTCGTAGCGTGCGACCAGCTCCGCGCGGCGCACCAGGGCCTCGCGCTGTGCCCGCTCCAGGGCGGCGCGGGTCTCGGCGGTGCCGACGCGGGCCAGGAAGCGCAGGTAGGCGGAGTCCTCGCGGTCGTCGACATTGTTGGGGGCGGAGGAGGCCACGGTGCCGTCCACGTCGCGCGGGTGGAAACGGCGGTGGTAGACGCTTGCCATGCCGCCCTTGCTCCCGCCGGTGGAGATCCACGCACCCGGGTACATCGTGCGGAAGAGGCGGACGACGCGATGGTGGTCCTCGGCGGCCTGCCGAATGGTCAAGTGGGCGTAGTCGGCCGTCGGCGGGCGTGAGGCGCCGAAGTAGCGATGCTCGACCTGGAGTTGGTTGCCGCCCAGGACGATGGTGGGTTCGGTACGGCGGGCCGTGAGCACCGCCTCGTACCCCGTGGTGAACAGGACGGTCGGACGGTCGGTGGCGGTGTGGAGCAGGGTGAGGCGCTGCTCGAAGGTGCCGGCCGCGCGGTCGGTGTGGTCGACCGGCTGGCGCAGGCCGAGGACGAAGAAGCGGTACCCCGGCTCGGCGCCTGGCCGTTCCTCGACCACACGCAGCCCGGGCAGCGCCCGCAGGGCGCCCAGGAGTCTGTCGTCCCCCCGGCGGCCCCTCCCCGCGGCGTGCGCCGGCGCCGTGCCCGCCAGGCCCGCCGCCCCCGTAGCCGTCGACAGGAGCAGACGTCGTCTCGTCCAGGTGCCCATGGTGGTCAACCTTCCCGTTCCGGTGGCCGGTCTCTCCATGTGCCGCCGACCGCGGGTCCAGTACAGCCGACGGGCACCCTCGAAAGATCCCGCACGCGGGGGAACAGCTCCCCCGCGCGGGGGAGGTCGTCGAGCTGTGCCCCTTGGCGCCGCAGAGTTTCGAAGGGGAATTGTTCACACCGTTGACGTGGCTGCTGAACACCCCGCTCGCGCTCTCGGACACCACGGCCACGCTCGTGGACGCGGCGGGTGAAACCGGCCCACGACAACGCCGACCACGCGGCCCTGGCGTACATGGCGGGCGCGACGGCCACGGACCGTCCCGGTCTCGAACCAGCGGAACATCGCGGCCATGTCCGCGATCAGGGGCATGAAGCGGCCGGCGACGGCTCCTGCGGCGTGGGCGACGGCGGACGGGACGGCCCACACCTTGATCTTCTTTCCGGCCCGGCTGCCCATCACGTCGGCCACCTCCCGCATGCTGACCGGACGGTCCCAACCGATGTTGATCCGCTCACCGGCCTCGGCATCGGCGTCGACCGCGGCTGCCAGGTACGCCGCGAGATCGGAGGTGTGGACGAAGGTCAGCGGGATGGTGGCCTTGCCGATCCACACCATGCGGCCCTTGTCGACCGGGTCGCCCGCCATGCTCGCGACCTGGTCGAGGAACGCCCCCGGGCGCAGGGCGACGAACGGGACGCCGAGCTGTTCGAGCTTGTCCTCGGCGAGCTTCTTGTGCCAGAAGTGCGGGACATCGGGCGTCTGGTCGCTGGTGAGGATGCTGGTCAGGACGAACCGCCGGATGCCGGTGCGGTGTAGCCGGCGGCGGTGGTGATGACGGCATCGGCGCCGTTCATGGCGGCCACGAGCGAGTCGACGTTGAGCATGTCGCCGCGGGCGATCTCCACACCCCGGCTTTCGAGCCGGCCGGCGTCGCTGGCCGACCTCACCAGGGCGTGGACGTTCTTGCCGCGCCTCAGGAGTTCGTCGACGACCTTGCTCCCCAGGGAGCCGGTCGCCCCGACGACGAGGACCGGGAGGATGGTTGAGTCGGTGGCAGGCATGGGAGTCTCACTTTCCATCAGGCTGGTGGGCGGTGGCTGCAGACATAGGCGCCTGCGTGCCGGGGGCCGAAGGCAGCCGTGAGGGGGTGGGTGATATGGCCAATTGAAGGTGGTCGCGCCGCATGCAGGACGCTGTGCACTCCAGTCCGCGTGCCCCTTTTCACGTGTGGTGTGGCGTACGCGGGCATGGGGGTGCACACCGGGGAGTCATGCGGACTCTTCTTGCGGCAGTGCGCGGCTGCTGATCGCCTCGGTGATGGCGTAGGCGGTCTCCACGAAGGACTCCGCCTGCTGCTCCGACAGATTCCGGGCGGAGGTCTCCTCCAGGGCCTGCCACAGGGCCGCGATGGGCTCGCGCATCGCCCGGCCCTTGTCGGTGAGGTGGACCACGATGACGCGCCGGTCATGTGCGGCCGGCTCGCGGATGACCAGGCCGGCGTCCTGCATGCGGCGTAGCGCCTTGGAGATGGTGGAGTGGTCCACGCCGAGGCATTCGAGCAGCTCGGACTGGGACTGGCCGTCCCGGTCAAGAAGGTGCATCAGCAGCAGTTCCTGTCCGGGATGCAGGTCCATCTCGCGCAGCAGGGTGGCGGCGTAGGCGCGGTGGGCGCGGGCGAGTTGGAAGATCGCGTAGCTCATCGGTCCTGCGCCGGCCGTCGTGGGGATGCGGGGTCCGGGGGTGGGCATGGTTCGGTTCCTCAGACGGTGTGGGTGGGGTAGTCGGTGTAGCCGGCCGCTCCGCCGCCGTAGAAGGTCGCCGGGTCGGGGGTGTTCAGCGGCGCGCCGGTGCGGAGCCGCTCGACCAGGTCGGGGTTGGCGAGCGCGAGGGTGCCGACGGAGACGAGGTCGGCCGTGCCGTTGTCGATGTCCTTGGCGCGGGCGGCAGGTCGGTGCCGCCCCGGTTGAGGATCGGCGTGGTCGGCCACAGCGCGCGCAGGGTGCCCAGCAGCTCCTCGTTGCCCGCGTGGAGGACGTGGAGGTAGGCCAGGTCCAGGGGGCGCAGAGCGTTGAGGAGCGCCGGATACAGCTTGGCGGTGTCGGACTCGGCGATGTCGTTGTAGGGGTTTGCGGGGGAGATACGGATGCCGGTGCGCTCGGCGCCGATCTCGTCGGCCACCGCGGCGGCGACCTCGATGGCGAAGCGGATGCGGCCCTCGATCGAGCCGCCGTAGCCATCGGTGCGCTGGTTGGTGTCGTCGGACAGGAACTGGTGCACCAGGTAGCCGTTGGCGCCGTGGATCTCCACGCCGTCGGCGCCTGCCGCGACGGCGGCCGCTGCGGCGCGGCGGAAGTCCTCGACGGTCGCCGCGACCTCCTGCGTCGACAGAGCACGGAGGTCGGCATCTCCTGGGGCCCGGACGCGGTGAACATCGCGCCCTGCGGCCGGATCGCCGAAGGGGCGACCGGCCGGCGGCCGTGGGGGGGGGTGTTGTGGGGGTGGGCGATGCGTCCGGTGTGCATCAGCTGGATGACGGTCCGGCCGTCGGCCGCGTGCACGGCGTCGGTGACCTTGCGCCACCCGGCGATCTGCTCGTCGTTGTGGATGCCGGGGGTCAGGAGGTAGCCCTGGCCGTCGGCGGAGGGCTGGGTTCCCTCGGTGATGACGAGCGCGTGCGAGGCCCGCTGGGCGTAGTACTCGGCGTTCAGTTCGGTCGGGACGCCTTCCGGTGTGGAGCGGTCACGGATCATGGGGGCCATGACCAGGCGGTGCGGCAGAGATATGCCGCCAAGAGTGGTCGGCGTCCACAGGGAATCCAGCATGAGGGGGGCCTTCGACAGGGCGATGACCGGCCGGTCACCGTAAAGGCAGCGGATGGTCGTGGGGAGGCGGTGGGCGGGTGTGCTCAGTCGACGGTCAGGACAAGCTTGCCCCGCACGTGCCCGGCGTCGCTGACCTGCTGGGCCGTGGCCGCCTGGTCGAGCGGGTAGGCGGTGACGGTGGTGACGAGCTTGCCGGCCGCGGCGTCCTGGGCCAGAGCGGCCAAGCGGGCGGTCGAGCGTTCCTGGGACCCCTGGGAGAAGGTGATGCCCAGCTGCCGTGCACCGAAGTCGGCGATGGTGACGATGCGGTCGGTGCCGCCCCGCAGGGTGATGGAGTCCTCCAGGGCTCCCTTCCCGGCCAGGTCGAACACCGCGTCCACGCCGTCGGGGGCCAGCGCCTGCACCCGCTCGACCAGACCGTCGCCGTAAACGGTCGCGGTGGCGCCGAGCGAGGTGAGGTAGTCCTGGTTGGAGGGGCCTGCGGTGGCAATCACGCGTGCTCCGCGGGCCGTGGCGAGCTGGACCGCCAGGGTGCCCACCGCTCCGGACGCGCCGTGCATCAGCACGGTCTCCCCGGCGGCCACCCTCAGCAGGTTCAGGACCCGCTCGGCCGTCTCGCTGGCCACCGGCAGCGCGACCGCGTGCTGCCAGTCGAGGCGGGCGGGCTTGGGGGCCACGGTGGTGGCCAGAGCGTACTGGGCGTACGAGCCGGTGTCCGACCAGCCCAACACCTCATCACCGACCTGCACGTCGCTCACGCCCTCACCCAGGGCGTCCACCACGCCTGCGAGCTCGCCACCGGGGACGGCGGGGAAGGTCGTCGGGCGGACGGCCTCCATCATCCCGGAGCGGATCTTGCCGTCCAGCGCGTTCAGCCCGGCGGCCTTCACGCGGACCCGGACCTGTCCGGGGCCGGGCTGCGGGATCTCCATGTCCGCCTCGTGCAGCACGTCCGGGCCGCCAAACTGGTCGAAAACGATTGCTTTCATGATGACTCCATTCCCTTCGGCCACCAAAAGCGTGGCTGGCCACATAATCAAGGTAACTGCAATCATGTGGCTAGCCAAGTAATGTCGGACGTGGGGGCAAAGGTAGCCACCTCGCCTCGCTTCGGGGTGTGTCGATCACTTGTGTGGCCGACCACGTGAACGAACGCGGCGACCGCCAGGGTGTGAGCAAGGGTCGGCACCCCTCGGTGTCGCGGTCTACCGCATGGCCAGACCCCCGAACTGCGGGACTTCATCCAGCGTCACCTGGACCTACGCTGGAGCCCCGAGCAGATCTGCCAGGCTCTGCGGGCCCGGTTCCCCGACCGGCTGGAGATGCACCTGGCCCACGAGACGATCTACCAGGCCCTCTACGTCCAGGGCCGCGGCGAACTGCGCCGGGAACTCGCCAGGGCCTTGCGCACTGGTCGCGCCCGCCGTAAAGCCCCGCCGGCAGGCCCAGCAGCGCGCCCCGCGGTTCTCCACCCCGATGGTCATGATCAGCGAGTGTCCCGCCGAGGCCGAAGACCGGGCCGTGCCCGGCCACTGTGAGGGACCTGATCAACGGCCGACCACGCAAAACGCTCGGCTGGGAAACACCAGCCGAGCGCTTGCATAAACTGCTCGCGGCCTGATCAACACAACCACGTGTTGCAACGACCCCTCGAAACCCCCAGGGGTTCCGGGGACCTGTCAGTAGTCGCGGTCGCGCTCGTGCCGAGGTTGGCCACGGTGGCGAAGAGGCCCCTCCGGACCGGCGCTGACCGGTCCGCCCCGGCGGATGCGCAGCCTCTGGACACCTCGAGGACGCCACAGGGCCGCCCGATGTACGCACAGCCCGGATCGTCGCAGGACGCCCGGGCAGGTCATCGTGCACACGGCCGCGGATCCGCCTGCACTGCTCTCGACCATCGCTGCTCACACCTGCACGTAAAAAGTGGTCACCGTCCAGTACACGGTTCTTGGCGTAGAAGCCGGCGAGCAATCCGCCTTGGCTGCGCTGCTCCGCTTCAGGCACCCACGCCCACCCTCGCGATCCCTGGGGCAGGGCGGTCCCTCCATGGAAGCGAAGGGGTACTCGTCGCATTCCATGCCAGGGGGAGACGGTCCAACGACGGCCCTCCCGCAGACACTGGCGCGATTGCGTTGAATCCGGGCCTTATTGGTCGTCCGGGTGAGGGCTTTGAGCAGGTCGCGGGGCACTCCGACGCCGCCGACGCCGCTGGATGAGCGGATGTTAGCTTGAGTTTTAACCTCTGGGGTTCGAACGCGTGGCGGCGATGCCTCCGTTGCTCCTGGGCGCGCAGTCATTGCACGTTGCTTGCGCTGGTGCACAGGAGTTTTGGAACACAGGCCGGTAGGAGAGCCATCCAGCCGATGTGCGGAAACCTTCCTGGCGGGGCAGGCCAGCCCATGGGATGTCAGCTTCCTGGGCTGCCGCCAGCACCGGTACCGCACCCGGTACGACTGCACGAAGGGCGGCTCCGTCCGACGGCGCGTACGAGCGGCAGGCTGAAGAGCACGGGCGTCGACTCGTCAAAGCCATGCTCAAGCTGAGCCTTGACCCTGACCCATGGGTCAAGGCTTAGCGTCCGGCCATGAACGCGACTCATCGTCTTGTACGCCTGGCCCGCCGCCCCGCTGGATTGCCCACTCCAGACGACTTCACCCTGGAACAGGCCCCCATCCCTCGTCCTGGGGTCGGCCAGGTACTCGTCCGCAATGCCCATTTCCTCGTCTTCCCGGGGTTGCGCACCCTCATCGGAGGTGAGACCCGCGATGTGCCCCTGCCGCCGCTGCACCCCGGAGACACCCTGTTCGGCCCCGCTATCGGAGAGGTGGTCGACGGGCCGCTGGAGAAGGGTCAGCTAGTGCTGCACCTTCAGGGCTGGCGGGACTACGCGACGCCCGCCACCGCCGAGTGCAGGCAGCTGGACGGCACCCTGCCCGACCCGGTGGCTCACCTCGCCCAGGGCTCTGCGGCGTACGGCGCTCTGACTCGGCTGGCCGAGGTCCAAGAGGGCGACACCGTGTTCGTGACCGGCGCTGCCGGCGCTGTGGGCACCATGGCGGGCCAGATAGCCCGGCTGCTGGGTGCCGCCCAGGTGGTCGGCAGCACCGGCTCACCGGACAAGGCGCAGCGACTGGAGCGGGAACTCGGCTACGACGCTACCGTGCTGCGCGGAGCGGCCTCGGTCGACAGGCAACTCGCCGAGGTGGCGCCGGACGGCATCGACGTCGTCCTGGACACCGTGGGCGGCGAACAGCTGACCGCCGCCGTCCACACAGCGAACCGGGGCGCCCGGTTGACTCTGGTGGGAGCGTTGGACGGTCAGCTGTCCCCAGACCGAGCGGGCGGGAGCGCGCCGACTGTGCTCGACACCTACCGATTGCTGACCAGGGGCATCACCATCGCCGGCTACAGCGGCGTGGACCACCCGGATGTCGAGGCGGAGTGGGAGGCTCGCTTCGGGGATTGGCTGCGGGCGGGCGACATCCACTTCCCGTACACGCCGGTCCGCGGAATGGAGCGCGCCCCCGGGGCGTTGCCCCAACTGATCGCCGGCCGCTCCTTCGGAGCGGCAATCGTGGAGCTGTAGGACAGGGCGGAGCGGGTATGCGAATCGGCGAAGCAGCGGCGGCAGCCGGAACCACACCACGCGCTCTGCGCCTGTACGAGGCCCGCGGCCTGCTTCGACCCCCGCCACGCACCTCGTCCGGTCAACGTGAGTACGGCTCCGCCGAGCTGGACCGCGTCCGCGTCATTCGCAACCTTTTGGCTCTGGGCCTCACCCTGGAGGACATCCGCCTCCGCGCCCACCGCCTGGATCTCCTCGTCCAGGACCAACCGTCCTCATCCTGTGGCAGCCGCCCCGGCGAGTTCAGTGACGTCGTGGCCGATCGCCTGGCAACCCTGGACGCGGAGATCGCACGCCTCACACACCTACGGCAGGGCCTCGCCGCAGCCGCAGGCAGGCCCGCAATGTGACCCGGGCTCGCCCTTCAGCGACAGCGGGCCCGCACCTGAGCCTGAGTGCTGATCTCCGACCTGTCGGGCTGGCGCTCGTGGTCTCAGCCTGCCGCTCATGCACGACGTCGGATGCGGCCGTCCTTCGAGGGCAATGCCGCCATGTGAACCCCGGAGGTTAAAACTCAAGGTTAGCTTGTTCTTTATCTACGGGCTCAGGTTGATGTCGTGAGAGCCAGGATGCCGGTGTGGTCGTTAATGGTTTGCTGCGTTGGTCGGCGATCGGAAGACTTCCGCCCATGCCTTCGACTGCACGTGACCTGATGGTTGAACACTTCCGGTGGATCGGTGGTCACGCGGATGTGTGGGCGATCTTTCGGGATGCCAAGGCACTGGCCGCGGTGGTCGCCGCTCTCGTTGAACCGTTCCGGGATGAGCAGATCACGGCAGTCTGTGGGATCGAGTCGCGGGGATTCCTTCTGGGCGGTGCCGCGGCCGTCGAGCTCGGCGTCGGTTTCGTTCCCATCCGCAAGGGCGAGGGCCTCTTCCCAGGCGACAAAGTTGTGCGTCAGTCGTCTGCCGACTACCGACGCCTTCGTCACACGCTGCGACTCCAGCGATCGTCGCTGGGGCCGGGAGACCGTGTGGTGCTGGTTGATGACTGGATTGAGACCGGTAGCCAGGCTGCGGCCGCCCAGAGCATGGTCCAGGAGTGCGGGTCCACCTGGGTGGGATGCAGTGTCATCGTCGATCAGCTCACCGGTGCGCCGAAGAACGCCCTCGGCACTATTCGAGGGCTGTTGACTGCGCAAGAACTCCCACCGTACCGATAAAGAACAAGCTGAGCTCAGCTTGATCTACCAAGATCTTCCGGGTTTGCCGATGGCCTTGAGGGTCGCGGGGCGTTTGACGGTCTTGCCGACGTCGTAGCGGGGTGCCCGGTGTTTGTTCTTGGCGCCGGGTGACCGTCCAGGGCCAGCGCCTGGGGGTTTGGGAACACGGGCCGGGCAGGCGAGGTGAGCGCGGATATTCCTGAACCCGCGGCGGACTCGGGTCGGGGTGAGCCGGTCGGAGGTGGTGGGTTTCTCCCAGGGCTGGCGGAGATCGCCGGCCAGCGGCCAGGCGAGCCGGAGCTGGGTGTGAGCGACGATCAGGAGCCAGGTCCAGCGGTCCGCCGCTTCGCGAAGCGGAAGGTGTGCTCCAGATCGAAGCGGCGGAGAAATGCCTGCCAGAAGCGGTCCACGTCGTCCGGGGTGGCGCCGGTCTTGGAGGACCACAACCACACCGGCGGGGCATCCCGGTCCTTCGACAGATGCTCGACCTTCAATCATCTCGCCGTCGCGAACTGGATGACGTCGACCATCAACCGCGACGAGGAGAGCGAGCCCCCGGAGTTTCCGGAGGCGGTGCCCCGGCCGGGCGGCGAAGGGTCGACAGACTCCCTGCCGTCCACGGAAGCGAGCCGCCGGAAGACCCCTGCCCGCCCCACTCGGGCGGAACTCACTCACTTCTTCGGCTGATGCCTATCTTCCGACCATAAAGGCCACCGTGGCGCCAATAAATGCCAAGATCGCTATCGTCATGAAGTAGGGAATGTATCGAGGGCTCAATTTTGAAACAAGGCGTGCGGCTGCGTAATTCTCGGGGTCGTAGATGATCTCCAGTTCTCCACCGAGGCCTACCGGCGGGAACTCGTACGGCTCATCCTTGAATGCGTATGAGGTGCCGTCGGGTCGTAAGTACTGTAACTGCAGCCGGTACAGCCCCTTTTCGTTCTGGGCAATGTTGATGCATCTTGCCGTCGTTCTCACGCCTCGTTTGTGCAGGGCCCGGTGGAGGCGAATTCCTCGGATGTCGAAAGAGAAAAGGCCGATGCACATTGCAGTGATGATTGCATAGCCGGAGATGCTCATCGATGGCTCCCTCTCGGAGTAAGCGCGGGCACCAGCTCAAGTTACAGGTTTTATTGCCGTGAAGGCTATTGGTGGGGAGGCTTTTCTGTATGGGGAGGCGGGCGGTGGGAACGAGGAGCCACTCGTCCCAGGTGACCACACCGGCGAGGTCGTGGCGCTCAGCCAGGACCCGGCCGCCGGCGAGCAGGGCTACGGGGGCGCTCAGGGCGACGACAGCGTGATCGACGATGAACCGCTTCTCCCACGACGGCTCCGCGCCGGTGAGCAGAACGACGTCGTACGCCGCGGCCACCTGCTCCAGGCGGTAGCCGCGATAGGTCTCATCGCCGGGTGAAACCACGAGCACGAGGGGACGAGTGGACAAGAAGAGGTTCTCCGTATCGGTGGACGGCAGGACGAGAGAAGCGAAAGGGGTATCTCAGGCGGCACGGCGGCGGCGCAGCTCAAACACGCCGGCCCAGCGGGGGTGGTCGTCGATCAGACGGCGGGCGTAGAGGGCGGTGTAGTTGTTGTTCAGGCCGACGACTCCGTAGGGGAGTTGGCGGCGTAGGTCTTCGAAGAGGTCCTTGAGACTGACCCGGGTGGCATCGGCGGCAAGGCGGCGGGCGACCATGCGTTCTAGATGTGTTGTCCGAAGAGGTTGGTGATGCGGCTGGCTGGGGTGTGGCAGCTGATTCCGGTGTGGGGTCGGTGGTAGTTGTACCAG